>NZ_JAPTFQ010000025.1:0-53004 GCF_030985535.1 Stenotrophomonas sp. Sm2128 | reverse complement strand
GCGCGCCGATCACCACGATGTCAGCCTCCAGGAACTGCTGCATCACCTGTTCAGCATCGGTCGCCTCGGCGGCATCGGTCCTGGCCAGCGAGCTGCTGCGCAGATGCGGTACCGGATTGGCGTCAAGATCGCGATAATCGACCTGCAGGCCATCGATCTGGCCCGTGAAGCGGGCGACCACGGCGGCCGACAGCTGGCGCGAGACGGAATTGTCGCCAAGCACGCTGGCGTCGAGATGCAGAAGCTTCATGGCAGTCACCTATGTTCTGGAGGGAAGGGGCGGGGTGGCCCCGCCGACGGAGAGAACGATAGGTTGTTGCAAAGGCGGAATAAAGGTGATTGAATGCCACGTATTGTTCTAGATATGGAACTCGGGCATGCATGACCTGAATGATCTGTACTACTTCGCGATGGTGGTCGACCACGGCGGATTCGCCGCCGCCGAGCGCGCACTGGGTATTCCCAAGTCGCGACTGAGCCGCCGCATCAGCCAGCTGGAAACCGACCTGGGCGTGCGCCTGCTGCAGCGCTCCACGCGCCGTTTCGCGGTCACCGACGTCGGCACCAGCGTGCACCGCCATGCGCAGACGATGCTGGCCGAGGCTCAGGCCGCGCGCGAAGTGGTGGACCGGCTCAGCGCGGAACCGCGCGGCGTGGTGCGCGCCAGCGTGCCGGTGTCGCTGGCGCAGATGCAGCTGCCCAAGCTGCTGCCCAAGTTCCTTGAGCAGTACCCGAAGGTGCGCCTGCAGCTGAACATCAGCAACCGCCGCGTGGACATCATCAACGAAGGCTACGACGTGGCCCTGCGCGTGCGCTCGCGCCTGGACGATGACGGCAGCCTGGTGATGCGCAGCTTCGGCCAGGTGCAGGAATTGCTGGTGGCCAGCCCGAAGTACCTGGACCGCGCCGGTCGCCCCAAGGACCCGGAAGAGCTGACCCAGCACGTCACCCTCAGCATCAGCGAAGACGAAGCCCGCCAACGCTGGGAGCTGCACGGGCCGGAAGGCGAGGTTCGCCGGGTCGACCTGCAGCCGCGCGTGGCCGGCTTCGACTTCCCGCTGCTGCAGAGCATGGTGAAGGACGGTTTCGGCATCACCATGCTGCCGGAAACCGTGTGCGCCGACGCCGTGCGCAACGGCGAGCTGGAAGTGGTGCTGCCGGACTGGTCGCTGCCGCAGGGCGTATGCCACGCCGTGTTCGCTTCGCGCCGCGGCCTGCTGCCGGCTGTGCGCGTGTTCATCGACTTCCTGGCCGAGCACCTGCCGCCGCAGCTGGAAGCCTCGCGCCTGGATTGCGGTGGCGCCTGTGAAAAGGCCAAGGAGCGGATCAGGGCCAGTGCACTGGGTGCGCTGGCGGTGGACGCGGGCTGAGGTACCTACCCGCAACTGCACCGCCGATCTGTGAAACGGTAGCGCCGGGCCATGCCCGGTGTTGCTGCTTTCTGGCGCCGATTAGTTCCGCCCGAACAGCCGGTCCCAGAAGCTGCGCCGCGGGGGTGCGGCCGGTGTGGGCTCGGCAATGACCGGCGCTTCCAGCACCGCCATCAGTTCCGCGCTGCGCGGCTTCTTCAGGAAGCGCGCGTAGTCCAGATAGCTGGTCACCTTGCTCATGTGCAGGCGCTCGGGCATGGCCGGCAAGGCGCCGCCCTGCAGCAGTATCCGCAACGCCTCTGGGCGGTCCAGACGGATCGCCTCGAACAGGGCGGTGCCACCGCATCCGGGCTCAATCTGGTTGGCGCGCTGTGGCGCATCCTTCAGCAGCTCTCGCAGCGCATCCGGGTCATCGTGGTCCACGGCCGCTACAAGCCGTGCCAGCGCTTCAGCCTCTTCAGGCGGAAGGCTGTCGCGATAGGCCTGGTCGGCGATCTCGCGCTCGTCGCGCCCATCACCGCGCTGGATGCACAGGAAATCGGTGACCAGAGCGACCGGAATGCCGGACGTATCCAGCCCCCAGTAGCTGGGATAGACACCGTCGCCCCAGCCGCTGGTGAATACGACCAGGCCATGCGGTGAGTCCTCGCCCCAGGGACGGTACTCGGCGCCTTCATCCAGGCCGTCATGGTCGATCAGCGCATCCGACCACGCGTTGTCTTCGTCGCCATCGGCCTGTTCGATCAGGGCCAGCAGCGCCCGCTGGGTGTCTGTATCCATGAAGCAGCCGATACCAGCGTCGACCGGATAGCCAATGAAGCTGTCTTCATCCAGGCCGGTCAGATCCTGCGTGGTCCAGCGCGCCATCTGCCAGTGCAGGGCGGTTGCGCTGAGGGCTTCGCGGGGCTTGAACCAGACCACGGCCAACGCCGGGCGGCCGCTGTGCACGATGACTTCGACCGGATGTCGGCCCAGCGGGGCGGTGTAGTCGGCCAGCGCGGGCGCCTCGGCCTGGACCAGCGGATCGCAGACCACCAGATGCCCGCTGCTGACCGGCAGGTGCCCGGCGAACGTGCGATGCAGGGCCATTGCGGCCAGCTGGGTGTCGTCCAGCAGGGTGGTGCGCAGGTTGGCCAGATCGAGATGGGCCATGGCGGCTCCGAGTGCGGTGAAGGCCCCCACCGTGCCGGATGCGGAGGACACGGGCAAGGTGGTCTTGGGCAAATGCCCTTCACGTGCGAGAATACGCCGCTGCCCGGGCGACCGGGACCCGATTGGAGAGATGGCCGAGCGGTTTAAGGCACCGGTCTTGAAAACCGGCGAAGGGTTAAACCTTCCGTGGGTTCGAATCCCACTCTCTCCGCCAATCCTTAGTAAGTGTTTGTTTTTAAACGACATTTTTTAAGGTCTTGAAGGGCGGCTTGGGGCACAAATCGGGGCACAACTCCGATGCGATTACCAAGCTATCTCACTCGCTCTTCCACAGGTCGTTACCAGTTTCGCATGCGCGTTCCGACGGACATGCGCGGTATCGTCGGCAAACCTTTCGTCAAGCATCCCTTGGGCATCCAACTGCATAGCGCAAGAGTGGCTGCCTTGGCCATCGCGCAGCGTTATGCTCAAGCATTCGATGCCATCAGGGATGGGTGCATGACCAAGAAGGGACTCACGGTTGAGGATGTTCTGCGCAGCGTCGCGGAGAACGGCTCCCGGCGTTATGAAATTGACTTGCCGGGCTTCCGTCTTCGGACCACGGATGCGGCCGACCATGCTCGAGCAATGGAGGCGCTGGAAGAAATCGGCAAGTTCCACTTCCGTGATACGGGTGCAGTTCCGGCGGCGGCTGGGCCAAACCCGTTGGAATCAGCGGCGGCGCAGCCCCTGCCATCTGAGACCATCAGCCTGATCGATGCGAAGCGAATCTGGCAGGATAAAGTCGCCGCCGAGGACATCGAGGTCAAAACGGTCGGCATCAAACTGCTTCCCGTGACAGAGCTGATCGAGTTCTTGGGCGCCGAGCGCGAGCTGCACACCATCACGCGGCCTGAGATGGCCCGCTTCTACGACCATTTGGCCAAGCGCGGGTTAACGCGTTCTACGCTCAACAATCGCCAGAGCTACCTCGCAGGAAAGAGAGGATTCTTCACTTGGGCAATGGCTTCAGGCTACGTGCTCAAGGGAGACAATGTCGCCGCAGGTCACGTCAGCGTTTCGATGGCGGAGAAGCGCAAGCGCAGAAAATTTGGCTTCCAGGCCTTTACCTTGGATCAGGTTCATCAACTCTTCGCGCCTGATAGCTTCAAGCAGCTTTCAACGGGAGCGCGCTGGGCGGCTTTGTTGGGCCTGTATACGGGCGCCCGGGCAGGTGAGGTGGGGCAGCTGTTTACCCTGGACGTCAAGGAAGAGGAGGGAATCCCGTGCATACGGTTTACCGATGAGGGGGAGGATCAGCGATTGAAGACCGATGTTTCCAATCGGGTCGTCCCGTTGCATCCCGACCTGATCAAGCTTGGTTTCTTGGACTACGTCGCCGAACGAAGGGAGAGCGGGGACTGGCGATTGTTTCCGCAGGCTGACAGTAAGGCGAAGAATGGTGCGGGGAACTGGATATCGAAGGCGTTCAGCTACTACCTCCAAAAGCACAGTGGTGGGTGGTCGAAAGCGAAACGTGGTTTCCATAGTCTCCGAAAGACCGTGATTCAGGAGATGCAGGGCAGCGGTGTGGCCTCTGAGATGCGAGCCCAAATCGTCGGCCACGAATTGGACGACGAACACCACGCGACTTACAGCAGGCCCTTTACGGTGAGTGAGAAGCTCAACGGTGCCGGAGGAACGCCAGCTTTGGGTGTCCTAGATTACGGAATCGACCTGGAGGCGCTGCGCACCCTGCCGGCGCGCAAGGTCGGGCGGCGAAGCAGCAATGCTGCCGCGCGCTCTTCAAAGGTCGGCCGTAAGGGGAGCGAGCCGAACTAATGGCCCTTACTGCTGCTGATGCTTACCGCCGCGCCATCGATCGCTTTCTCGGCAAGCTCTCTGGCACCGAAAACGTGGGCCAGATGGAGAAGAAGATCGCAGACCATTTGCGCCTAGCGAAACAGCGGCCCAAGGTGGACGTGGCGTTGAGCTTCAATGAGGCCGCTGGGGTGTTGGCGATCAGCACGGCCCAATTGCAACACCTCTTGAAGGAACACTCCCCAAAAGGGACGCTGTTCACGGTGAAGGGAACTCGCAAGCGCTCGACCACCCTTGTTCCGTTGATGGCCTGGGCAGCCGAGCTCAAGGCTAAGGGCCTGTGGAAGCCGTTGAGCGAACGGGGCGTTGCGATCGACACCCTCCTAACTGCAGAACTGCCGTTTCTGGTGGCCAAAGGGTCCAAGGCTAAGCAGTTCTTCCTGGAGCCACTGACTGACCAACCCATCAGCGATGCGTTAATTCGCCAGCTCCAAGCATTGGGCGTGCAAATAGGGCTTGGGATTCGGGTCTGCACGCTGACCGAGGCCTTCGCCCAGCCTTGGCAAAACCCTGACGTCAAGCGCCAGTGGGTGGACGCATTCAACAACGCAGCCCAAGCCCAGGCCAGCCGTCTGCGGGACCTGGCTCAGCAGCTCGACGCCTCGCGAGCTGGGGTGATCGAACAAGCGCTGCACGAACGCCTGCAGCCGGCGCCTCCAAAGATGCCCGACAAGCGCAATGGGCGAATGTAACGGCTGCTAACGGATATTGGAGGCCTCCAATATCCGTATCGATGGAGGCTCTCAGTTCGGATGATTACTCCAACGCCTCGGTGGTCGGGGCGATGGAGCAAGCCGATGGGCCTCGATATGTATGCGGTCAAGACCCGCACTGATGTGCGAGATCGCACTCAAGAACTATTTTTCTACTGGCGAAAGCATCCGAACCTTCATGGTTGGATGTTCAAGTTGCACAGTGCTAGGACGGGGCAGGTTGATCCCTTCGATTTCAACCAAGTTCCCGTATTCCTTGGATTGGACGATCTTGATGCGTTGGAACAGGCTGTGCTGAACGATGATTTGCCTTATACCCAAGGCTTCTTCTTCGGTGAATCGGATCCCGATCGAGCTGAAGAAGATCTGGACTTCATTGCGCAGGCCCGCGCATTGATCAACGACGGTTGGGACGTGTTCTACAACTCTTGGTGGTAACCCGCCGCCAGCAGCGCCTCTCGGGCTGGTTCAAGCCCAACTCCCAAAACCCATTCTTCAACGCGGCAACGCAGCCGTGCTGACGGAGCCTTGCCTGGAGAATCCTCATGCAGCCCAAGTCCAACGTTCTGCCGTTCAACGCAGCAACCCGCTCCAAGCGCCTCGTAGCGGCTAAACCCACCCGGCTCACCTCCGTTTGCTACAAGGCAAGCGACAAGGCCCACACGAGCGTCGATTGGTATACCCCGCCTGCCATCGTCAGGGCGCTGGGGGGAAGGCGCGGCTTTGACCTCGATCCTTGCACGCCCGAAGACCCGTCGCGGCTGCCCGCACCCACGGCCAGCCGGATGATCCCGCCGAGCCAGGACGGCTTGGCTACGCCGTGGCCCAAGCAGGCATTCGTGTGGATGAATCCGCCTTACGGAAAAGGGATTGAGAAGTGGTTGAGCAAGCTGGCCAACCACCCCGGCGGCGGTATCGCCCTGGTGCCGGTCAACATGGAGACGGGATGGATGCACGACTGCGTGCTTTCCCACCCCAACGCGACGGCGATCCTGTTCACCCGTGGGAGGCTGAGGTTTGTGCGTCCCGACGGAACCACCGGCACGGCAGCGCCGTCGGGATCGTTGGTGGTGACTTACGGCAAGCGCGCCGCCGATCACCTTCAGCAAGCGCAGGCGAGCGGTGCGTTGCACGGGAAGTTCTTTGCCATCCAGCGGGTAGGGCAGGTGGCCACGGCGAACCAGGAGAGCTCCAATGGCTGATCGCTGGAACGTTGTTGTCTTGGGCCGCGCGACGGCCGAATTGGAAATCCGAATCGACGCGGACTCAGAGGCGGCAGCCTTGGAGATTCTGAACTCGATGGGAGTGGCTGACATTCATGCCGGTGGCTGGCGTACCGAGTTGGAGGAGATCTACGGCTTTGTGGAGGTCATCAGCCCCGATGGTTCCGAACGCGAAGATCTCAACTGGCCTTGTCCAACCATGCGCCACCACCTCAACTATTAGGAGGAGCCGATGGGAACTTACGAATTCGTCGTCCGGGGTGACTACTTGGTGAGCAAGGTGATTGAGGTCTTTGCCCAGACCCAGTCCGAGGCAATGGAGGCATTCGCGCGACTGTCCTTGGCGGAGTTGGATGCCATCGATTGGCACCATGGCGCCCTTACGATTGAAGAACACGTGGTGGTGACGGAGGTGGAAAGCGGGAGGGAGTTTCAGCATCCGTTCTTGACCGATCGCAAGCGCGAGCAACTGGAGTGTTTGGCCGAAAATGAGTAGGAACTTCCGGCTGCTGGTCTTCCACTAGCCAGCAGCGATCGAAGGCCAGCAGGAAGACCAGTAGTGCAAGGTCGTTGAATCCCAAGGGATTTCTGCGACTAAAAGTGCGCTGCTGGCTTGCTGGCTTTCGATTCAACTCCCCTGTGCAAATGCGTCCAAATCGCATGGAAAGTGTTGGTATCTCAAATTTCAAAACCGATTCTTTTTTGACCCAGCAGACCAGCGGAACGGTTTTCTATGAATGCAAAGCTTTTGGAATCAAGGGTTTGTAGCTGCTGGTCTTCCTGCTGGTCTTCTCTTTCTGCTGGCTAATGGAAGACCAGCAGGGAAGGGAAAGCCAGCAGAACAGGGCTTCCGGAAAAAGTGCGAGAGATTCCGCAGTTTTCGTGTTTAGTCAAAAACCGTGGGTTGCGGAAAGCTCCTGGAGTGGTTGAGTGGAAGTGTCCCCCATGTGGGACACACCAAACCTTTCACCTTCGGAGTTGCCACCGTGAACGCCGCCACCCATCCCTCGTCGCCGCCGACTTACAGCATCCGCGCCAGCGTGAAAAAGCACGTTCGGATCAAACGCCCCTTGGCCGAACGCCTTCGTCTCGCCGCGGCCGAAAACGAGATGACAGAGAGCGAGTTCATTCGCCGCGCCTTGGAAACCGCTCTCCCGCGCGCTGCCTGAGCAAGCCTGTCCCCCCATAACGACAAACCCCCACCGGCCAGGGCGAGGGTTTGAGAGGAGCCAACAACAATGTCTACAACCAATGTGTCCCCAAAAGGGAAGGCTGTCAACCCGACGACGGAAGAGCCAAGCAACATCGTGCCATTCGAAGCGTCGCGTTTCCTGGGTGCGGAAGCCTCCGCCCGCAAGGTCAACCTGGAGGCAGAGGAGCACAAGCAGCTCTACCGCCACTCGGTTGATCGAGAGGGCCAGCGCAAGCCACCGTCGCTCCCCATCCTGTTTGCCCGCCGCACCACCGAATGCGTCGATCGCTTGTGGGCGTGCCAAGCCACCAGCGGCACCGGCGAGATCGTACACCATTGGAACGGTACCTACTGGCAAGCGATCAGCGACGCGGAAGGTGTGGGTGTGGCATCCGATTGGATCGACCGCAACGCCGATTTCGCGGGCAGCCCCAAGCTCGCCAAGGACTGCTGGGACATGGCTTCCCTTCGGCTGCGCCAGAAAAACCCCATGCCAGCCCAAGCCAAGCGGGCCATCGTGCCGGTGGCAGACGGCTACGTGGAAATCCTTCCCGGCGGTTTCCATGTGCTCGCTCCTGATCCCGCCTTGGGCATGACCCACGCGGTCAGGGTGGCCTGTGGTGGCAGGCAGGGCCATGCATACAAGCCCCAGCCTTTGCCGGCTGACTCGCGATTCGCCAAGTTCCTCCGCCAAGCCCACGACGACCCGCGCGTCATCGACCTGCTCCAGGAGCAGTGCGGCATGACCCTGTTGCCGGGTGTCTACAGCCAGGCCGCCTGGTGGCACGGCGTCGCAGGTTCTGGCAAATCCACCCTGGCGGAAATCGTGGAAGCGATGCACCGTCAGGTGGCCCGCTGCAACCTTGAAACTTTGGGCGACCGCTTCAGCCTGGAACCCATGATTGGCGCCAGCCTGATCCTGGTGGACGAAGTGGAGTGCGAGAAGTGGGCCGAAGGTCGGTTCAAGACGATGGTCTCTGGCAATGGCATTGGCATCGACCGGAAGAACCAGAAGCAGCTGGCGAGCTACCATTCCACGGCCAAGTGGATCATCACGTCCAATTCGGCCCCCTTCATCCGCGACAAGAGCAACGGGGTGTGGCGCCGCCTCACCGTCGTGCACTGGAAGAAGGCGGTACCGGTCAACCAGCACGACCCTGATCTGGTCAAGAACATCCTGGCAGAGGAAGGCCAGCTTGTGCTGGACTGGATGCTCGAAGGCGCCCGACGCATCGTGGCCCGTGGTAGGGCGTTGTCCGACACCGACGCCGACATGCCCGAAGCCGTGCGCGCAGCGAAGCTGGCCGCCCGCCATGGCAGCGACCAGGTCATGGCTTGGGCTCAAGCCGAGCGCGTGGTGCGCATTGAGACGGATGAGTGCACGCTTTCCATGCGGCAGGTCTACGAGAACTACAAAAACTGGGGCTACCGACAAGGGCTGGCGGACATCGATCTCCTCACCGGTCGCCAGTTCTGGCGAGGCTTGAAAGAGATGGGCCTGGACGACGGCGCCCGCTCGAACCGTCGCATCAATGGCAAACAGGAAGAATGCGTGCGCCTGCGAATCAACGGAGCAGCCACCGTCGGCGAGGCCTGTGGCGATCTGCCGTTGAGATCATCGGCGACCGTGACAGCACTGCGCGTGGCGCAGGAGCGCTCTCAGTCTTTGGAGCCTTGGGAAACCGATGTGACGCCCACCCTCGAACAGCAAGGGGCTCGGCAGGAAGAGATGGAGCGTCGATTCGACCGCTTGAGCGCTCAGCAGCAGGCGGCTGAGATGGGAGCTCTCCATGCCGATGCGTTGAGGGAGGAGGCAGGGCGCACCAGAGCCAAGGCAATCCAACTCCAGCTGCAGGAACGTATCAATGAACTGGAGATTCGTGCGCTGTTCGGTGAGCCGTTGGCGGGCCGAGAAAGCAGCGAAACCCAAGGTGGCGGAAAGGTGGGAGATGGGGATGCGCGCCAACGGCGGTCGTAAAGGCGGGGCCAAATCCGTGTTCCCATCTTCCGTATCAGCTCTAGCCAATGGATTGGTCGGTGACGCTAACGGTCCAGCCCGGACTTGCCAAATCCGTATCCTGTCGCATGCTGAAACCATGACCCCTTCCGATGCCTTTGTAGACGACAGCATGGACCGCCAGGACTCCCTGGCGGCGTCCCCCCGTTTCACCGTGCAACGAACCCCCGAGGGCATCCGCGTGCAGCTCCAGGAGGGCGACGGGGGCCCCGGCACCGCTTTGACCATCGAACGGGCCTTGGCTTTGCTGGAGAACCTGTTGGAGCAGGGACGCGCCGTCACCATTCACGATTGAAGTTTCCAGCCTAACCCCCTTGGCGTTGCCGACAGGCGCCTTTCCTTGCCTTCCAGGAGAGCCTGCCCGTGTCCGATGCCACCCCCAACGAAAGCTTCCTTCAGCGTCATTCCCGCGACGTCGTCGAGCGCTTGATCCGCCAGATGGAGGAGGGCACCGGTCCCTTTCTCAAACCCTGGGACGCCCGCGTGGACCTCGGGTTGCCCATGAACCCCACGACTGGCAAGAGCTACCGGGGCGGAAACCTGCTCCACCTGTGGGCCCTTCAGAGCGCCTGGGACACCCAGGACAACCGGTGGATGACTTACAAGCAAGCCGCGGCCGTGGGCGCTCAGGTGCGCAAGGGCGAGAAGGCCAGCGTGATTGAGTATTGGGATTGGTCGCGGGTGGAGGAGGCCAAGAAGAGCGGGGACCCCGACCTCATCGCCAAGGCCCACCCCAAGGTCTTCTTCCCACGCGTGTTCAACGCGATGCAGATCGATGGGTTGCCGGCACTGGTCCTGCCAGCCGCGCGCCCAGAGCCCGACATTCACCAGGCCTGCGAAGCGGTGCTGAGAGACAGCGGAGCCGAGATCCACCACGACGGGGGCAACCAAGCGTTCTACCGTCCGATGACCGACAGCATCCACTTGCCCCAGCGCAACACCTTTCACTCGGCCAGCGGCTACTACGCCACCGCGTTGCACGAACTGGGCCACTGGACCGGCTTTCCCACCCGCCTCAACCGCGATCAGAAAGGGGCTTTTGGGAGCATCGACTACGCCAAGGAAGAACTGGTCGCGGAGGTGTCATCCATGCTGATGGGCGAACGCCTGGGCATTGGCCACGATCCCACCCAGCACGCGGCTTACGTGAAGTCGTGGATCCAAATCCTCCGGGACGATCCCCGGGAGCTCTTCCGAGCCGCGGCGGCGGCCGAGCGGGTGGTGGAGTTCCTGAAGGTGCCCGAGTTGGTTCGAGAGCCGCTCCAGAAGGTTGAGCAGCAGCGGCAGTCCGTGGCGGCCAATCTGCATGAGATCGAAAAACATGCCGCCAACGACCGGTCTCGATCGCGCTTCAAGGCAAGAGGGGCGCGCCTGAACTTGGCAGTTTGATTCGTGAACAAGCGACTGAACGCGCACCCGCCTGTCGGGAGGCAGCAGGGTGCGCGACAGTGGCTGACAAATTCTGGTTATTTATTCTTCGACAGCACGTCCATGCGCAGGAGCATCTGCTTGAGAACGTCGATGACGGAAACCTCGTCAGCATCCTTGGCCGGAGCCAGGGCAAGTGCCCAGTTGCGGACCGATGGGCTCAAGTCCTCTCCCAGTTCCACCACCAAGTCCTGAAGGTCGTCTAACGGCAGATAGGCCGTCGCAGCCAAGATATCATCGAGCTTTCCCGACAGGTCTTCTTCGTGTGCCTTCCGAAGTTCTCTCGCGGTGGCTCCGCGCTTTCTAAGCTCGGCGGCGTGCTCCACCTTGATCTCTTCAATCTTTGCTTTCGCTGATTTGCTCTTCTTGCGAACGGCGCCGCGAACAATGTCACGCACCAGCTTGGCGTCGTGCGTGTCTGTAAGGCTGGCAATGAGTGTGTCACTTTTAACGCGTGCCGGTCGGTAGACGCGGACCTTGCTGACCTCATCCCCCAGCACTCGCTGCGTCCACTTTTCCATCGTCTCCTTTGCCTTCTTTTGACCGGTTAGAGGCGACGGAACGTTCTTGAGGCGTGGTTTACCTTCGAAGTCCACCAGCAGGCCATAAGTCTTGAGGATGCGGTGGCTGTAGGTTGTGTCGGACATCCAATTTCCCCCTGTGAGTGATCCTGCAATTTTGCCAGTTCCGTAGACGGTTTGGCAGGTTGAGGGAGAGCGTTCCCACATCATCACAGGTTGAATGTCGATCAGGAACATTGCACGACAGGAGAGCTTGCCGGTTTCAGATTCCTTGCCAGACGCGGAGGGGCGAGAGAGAAAGGGGAAGAAATGGCCAGTCTGATCTACGTGCAGTAACAGAAATTCCGATCCGTGTGCTATCGAGCATGCGCGAACCCATCGTGCATCCCAACGTGTAGGCGCGGACTGCACCGCACTCCGCCGGCTGCTAGCCCTGCATGAACGGCCTCAGTGCGCTCGGGTTTGAGCGTCACGCCGCACTCTGGCTGCGCCAGCGGGGCATTGAGGTCAACGTGGCCTTTTGGTCCAAGGGCTTGAGCCACAAGTTGGTAAGAGCGGCCACCAAGGTTGCTAGCTTGGATGGCCACTTGCAGACATTGACGAAGCCTGCGCGACGTAGAGGGAAACCGCTTGTGGCAGTGGGCCAGGCAGAGCGGTTACTTCTTGGATGCCATGCGCTGGTAGAGCTTGTAGACGCCGAACATCGCCGCACCACCCGCAATTGGTGCAGCCGCGACCACCCCCAGTCCAGCAAGCATGCCACCGCCCACAACGCTCCCGACGGTTGCCAAGCCGGAGGTCACGGCGGCTGCACCGGCGGTCCCGGCCGCTGCACCACTGGTTACGCCGAGGATCGCAGAAGTTGCGCCAGCGACGGCTCCGCCGCCGGTCGAAATCGCGGCACCTGCGGCCGATGAACTCTTCTTCCTTGCCATACATTTCCCTGTTGGTTTTGAGTTGTGGGCAGAATCATCGCCTGAGCATCAATCTCTGTCCATATGCTTCATTTTGTCGCTTTTCCGTCAATTTAATGACGCGGACTGCAGTCTGTGTAACCGCGCTCCGAAGCCCCCCCCCTTGCGCATTCCCAGAATCGATCTATGCATAGGTGAACCTACTCACGAAATGGAGGTGCACCTTGAAACCCATCGTTCTGGCCCTTGCATTGGCGTTGTCTGCTCCGGCCGCCTTTGCCGCCGATTCCACCTCCGCTCGCCGTTACGGTTCGTCCGAGGCCCTATCCGTCCAGGACGCCCGACTGGGCGAGGTCCTGATGGTTCGCACGGTTCAACTGACGTCCGACCAGCGTCTGAACGCCGGCTCCGCCATCGGGGCGGCCGTTGGTTATGGGGCTGCTAACCAGGTCAAGAACCGGGAATACCGCAATGCAGCCCGGGTGACCGGTGGCGTCATCGGTGCGGCTGCCGGAACCGCGGTTCAAAAGGGCCTCAGCGGCCGGCGTGCGGTGGAGATCTACGTGCGCGATCTGTCCGATCGCCGCCAGCGCGTCCTCGCGGTGGTCCAAGACGCCGATGTGGATGTGCGCGAAGGTGATCGGGTCTTCTTGGTGGGGAAGGGTAAGAAGACCCGGGTGGTGCCGCTTGATGCTTCGCCGGTGCGCATTGGCGATTATTCGTGCGGAAGCCCTTGTGCCATTGGCATCAATGCCCGGTCGGACAACAACAGCGCTCGCGTGCGCGTGGGGCCGTAAGGATGCACAAAAGCGAACACGTTGGTGGAGGCGTGTATTGCGAAGGCACGGCTTGCGGGCTTCTGGTTGAGCTCATGAAGCGGCCATCCGTTGCCCACCGCCGCTCCGAAGTCGCCCGGATGGTCCGAGAGGGACACGGCCGCGCCGCCATCGCCCAAGCCCTGGGCGTTCCATCGCCCGTGGTGAGCGCCGATCTGGCCCACCTGGGGTTGCGTCAAAAGCCCCGGCGCCCACTGGCTGACCAACACGCTCTGGTGGTGCGCCTCCTGGAGCAGGGGAACAACGGCCCTGCAATTGCCAAGCGCCTGGGCGTGACCCGACAGGCAGTCCACGCTTACCTGCAGGCCCATGGCCTGCTCCCAACCCAGAGGAGGATCCCATGACCGTTATTCTGGTGGTCGTGCTGTTTGAGCTCGCCATGTTTGCGATCACCTTCGGAATCGCGTGGCTGTGCGCGTCCAAAGCCCGCAGCGCACGCAGGGGCTGGGAGGCGTTCCAAGCCGGCCAAGAGGACGCCCCATCCGTGGTTGCGTTGATGTGGCATTTGGCCGTGTTCTACGCGTGCTTGGCACTGCTGGCTTACCAGCTACAGCACGTGGTGAGCCAAGTCTGGTTGGATCCTTCCAACCTATACCTGTCATCCACGCTGGCTCTTGTCGTTTATTCGATCGCATGCGGGCTGCTTCACGGCAGCGGGCTGGCGCGGAGGCGGGCATGAGAACGAGTCACGGTCGGTTGCGCCCAGACCCCGTCGACGCCCGCCCACGCCACGATGGGCTGTTCCAAGGCGAAGACACAGGCGAAGAGATTCACGAAGAGCGTGACCCGTTGCTTCAAGCGCTTTACACCGAATCGCTCCATGCCCGCGGGGACGTGGACGCTGTCGATCGCTTGCTGGATGCCCACCGAGAGGCGCTTGGGGAGCCCGAGCAAGTCGCCTATGCCCGTCAGCAAGACGAACGCCATGATCGGACGTTGCCATTGCCGAGCGGTGGCCTGCCGTTGAGGCCGTCCACGGAGCGCTACCTAGAGGAGCATCGGTCATGGAACCCGCCGACCGCCAAAGAGGCCGCCATCGCACGTTCCAGGGGTCCCACCATGGTGCTCGAAGGGAAGGCATGGCGCGCTGAAGACGACGTTGCCGAGGTTACGGTGGAGGCTCCCAAGGACGACCCGTGGCAGCGGATGCGTTGAGTTCGTGTCTCAGCTGGAGAGACAGTTGGGCACCATCATTGCTGCTAGGAACACGGTGTTCCCTTCGGCTATCCTGCCCAGGGTATCCATCACTGGTATTGCTAACAACAGGGGGCGTTATGGCAAGCGTGACAGTAAGGACGCGGGATGAGCTGGAAGCGGCCAAGAATGCAAAGGCGCAGCAGATTGTGGTTGTGGGCAAGTTGGCAGACGACCTGAAGAAGACGCGCAAGTTCGCCAAGCTTGGTGCCGTCGGTGTTGCAGCAATCGTTGCTGCAGTTGGGCTCGCTCCAGTAACGGCTGGGCTCAGCACGCTCAGCCTGGGGGCGGTCGCGACAGTCACTGGAGTCGAGATCATCGGCATCATCACCGCCGCAAGCCTTGGTCTCTCTTTGATCCTCGCAATCTACAAAGGCTACGATGTGGAATACGAGGCTGGCGGAAAGGTCATTTTCAAGCGCAAGGAAGGAAAGTGATGCCCGGCTTCGTTCCAGGGGCGCCTTACCTTTTTGTTTGCGAGAAGTGCAGTCATCACTTTCAGCGGAAGATCAACTTGGGGCTCTTCTGTCCGGCATGCAAGTCGCTGTCCGTGAAGCCTCGTTTGGTCTGTAAGTAGTGCTCGTTGGCCGCCATAAAGTTGGCGGCCACTTCCAATGACCGGTCGAATCGGGTTTAACATCGCGGTCTCAGGTGCCCCGTAACCCTTTTGCTTCAAAGCGCTCCAGTATCGCCGTCACGGCTTCTGCGGCACGGTCCGGTGACGCATCTATGCGTTCCAAGCCCGTCATGGCGACGGGCAACGGCGCATTCGGATCGGTCGTGGCCACCACGGCCAGGACTCTTCCTCGGATGGTGTCTTCCACCGTGGTCCATTCGTCGGCGAGACGCTGGGGTTTATCGGTGAGAAGGACCACCATGACGGGGCCGGGTGTCAGCAGGCGGTTGGAGCGTCCCCGAAGTGCTGCGCTGTTGTGGACATGGATGGCCCGGCGGTGCCCATCTTCGGTCAGTTGGACCAGGACGCTGTGGCAGCTCGGCGCGCCCATCTCGTTGCAAACGATGTGGATGCGACCCTTGGCCCATTCCTGAAAGCCCACTGAGGAGGGCGCCAACTCATCGCTGGTAAAACAAGCCTCCACGAACCGTCGGCCTGCGAGGCTCAGTCCTTTCTCTTCGATCAGGCCCCAGCGTTCAAAGGTCTGGCGATTGATGCTGCTTTTCGACTGCAGTCCAAGGAATTCTTTTGGGTCCAGGTTACCCCCGCCGGTGCCAGGAAACACGTGGTGACGCTCGGTGATTAAAGCGCGTCGCAGAAGATCGACCTGGCCAAACGACAGGTCGCTCAGCGCCTTAATGAAGTGGCGCTTGAGATGGCCTGCGGTTTTGCCGGTAGCGATTGAACAGGCAAGGCGGCCATAGACGGTGGCCTTCTCGGCCTCGATGTCCATCTCCAATGCCCGCAGCATGGCCAGAAAATCTTCCGAGGTCATGGCCTCCGCGTTCTCGGGGAACACCTGACCCTCAAGCGCGGCACGGGTGAACTCCCGGTAGCGCTCCTCAGTGCGCTTGGCAAGCCAGGCGGCGATGAATTTTGGGCCCTTCGAAAGAAGGGCGAACGGACCGGAGATTTCCTCCAGGGGGGCAAGGTCAGGGTAGTCCATCGGGGTCTCGTGACGGTTTGCGGGTCCAGGTAGCTCATCCTCAAGCCTTCAAGCCCGTTCTTCAATCCTCCGGTTGAATTCCCCATTGGCAACGCGCGTGAGCTCGAACAGGTTGAGCGCTGGGAGCGCTGCAAGGCTAGTCTGCGCGCGAAGGTCGAGCATCCGTTCCGGGTGATCAAGCGGCAGTTCGGCTACACCAAGGTGCGCTATCTCGGCTTGATCAAGAACACGGCACAGGTGCTCACCCTGTTCGCGCTGTCCAACCTGTGGATGGTGCGCCGGAAGCTGTTGGCGGCACAGGGGTAACTCCGTCTTGAGGTGCCCGCAAGGGCACTTCGAGAGCGGAAAACATGGCAGTCCGCCGCGTCTGAAGGCCCAGGATGACTCCGGCGCTGAAAACCCACGACTCAGTGTGAATTGATCAGACCATCCCTATTTCTACTTTTGGCCGCTGCTAAAAATGGGGGGATTACCCGACGAGCTCCGCCAGGCCGCTTTTGACGAGCATTGGGACGACGAGACAAATTAAGATGAGTGGAAGGAGGACGCCCGCATCGACAGCGGCAAGACTACGAGGCCTTCCTGACGGCCGCGACCGAGTATCCGCTCCACTTCGCTGTTGCATGCGGCGATGCAGAATGGGCCGGTGACCTGCTCAAGGCTGGACGCACGCCTCAGGATCCCGATTTAGAAGGAACAACGCCCACGGATCTTCTGGGGCGGCCAGGTAATGATCAATCCGATCAGGTCATTCGTGCCCACAACCGATCCAAGCTTTTTGACGAGCTCCTTCCCGCTGCCAATGCTTGGAAGCCACCGGAAGGCGGATTTGGGGCCGACGCCAAACGTCAAGTCGGTGCGGCCATGAAAGCCCAGGGTGAGGAAAGGGAAGCCAGAAGCCTCGAATCCGACAACGGTTTTGACATGGAAAAAGAAAGGCGGCAAGAGCCGTCTTCTTCTATTTAATTCCCTTGCGAGGTTCTGATTTTCTGCTAATGGTGGGAGGTCAAAATACTATTGTGGAGGTGTGGGTTGAATATTTCGAATCTCAAAGACGTTCTTCTGAAGCAAATCGGGCTTACCAAAATCCCCGCTGATGTGAACGCAAGGGATGAAGATTGGCTGGATCAAACGCCACTTCATGATGCGCATCACCCGCGCGAAGTTCGGAGGCTGTTGGATGCTGGGGCTGACATCGAAGCGAGGGATGGCCTTGGAAATACGCCGCTTCATTCTGTGACAAGCGAGGGAGCCGTGATTGAACTGATCAAGGCCGGGGCAGACATCAATGCGCAGAATAACCAAGGGGAAACACCGCTTTTTAACGCGAGAGGGCAAGGGGATGCCAGGGCGTTGATTGCGGCCGGGGCAGACATTCATGCGCGCGATAACCGAGGGAAAACGCCCCTTTTCGGAGCGAGCGAAGGGGCTTTAAGGGAGCTCGTGAAGGCTGGCGCTGACATCAACGCTCGCGACACCCAAGGGAACACCCCGTTGTTTGGCGCACACAACGACAGTCTCAAAGCGTTGCTGAAGGCGGGAGCGGATGTCAGCGCGAGGAATAATGAAGGGCAAACCCCTCTCTTCCGAGCAACCGGGCAGACGGAGGCCCGCGCCTTGATTGCGGCCGGGGCAGACATCCTAGCCCGGGATAACCGAGGGCGAACCCCTCTCTTCGAGGCGAACACGGGCGCGCTTAAGGAACTTCTGAAAGCAGGCCTTGATCCCGCGGCGAGCGATGACCAGGGGAATCAACCGCTGCATATAGCCAGGGACCCCGAGGCGGTGGCCTTGCTCACCCGTGCAGGCGCAGACGTCATTGCACGGCGAATGGACGGCCAGGCGCCGATCCACCGTGCGATTTTTCCAGAGACGATTGAAGCGCTCGCCAAGGCAGGGGCGGATATGAACGCCCAAGACAACAACGGGAATACCTCTCTTCATGCGGGCCGCGATGCCACTGTCTGGAGTGCGCTGATTGAGGCGGGCGCAGATCCCCACATCCAAAACCAAAAGGGCGAAGCGCCGATCAACAGCGGCAAGCCATTTTTCAACGACTTGCGGGCTCAAGAGAGGGCCAAGCTCCTGGTCAGCCTGCTCCCGCCCGCCAACGCTTGGAAGCCACCGGAAGGCGGGTTTGGGGCCGATGCCAAACGCCAGGTTGGTGCGGCCATGAAGGCCCACGGGCAGGACAGCCAAACCCAGGAAGCCCCTCGCTTGCGAGCGCGCTTCTAAGCCCAAGGGAAAGGCGGCGAAAGCCGCCTTTTTCTTTTCTAGATCCCGTTGCGCAAACCAAACCTTTTGTTATGGGTAGTGCAACCCATTCATGAAAGGAGGCCTCATGCGCGTCTTGGTTCTTTCTCTGGCCCTTGTCGGCCTGCTCCCACTGACCGCCTCCGCCGCAGACACCACGCCCGCCCGTCGCTAATCCCGCGCCGGTGGAGAAAGCAAGTGAAGCGAGCCAACGACATTCGGGCCCAATACCAGCTGGCCATGGACGATGAGGGCATCCTCTTGGCCGCCTCGCACATCTTGGAGCGTCGCCTGCAGCGCCACGAGGCCATCACCGACCCCTCCAGTGCCAGCAACTACCTCACTGCCCGCTGCGCGCACCTGGATCACGAAGTGTTTGGCACGGTGTTCCTGGACGCCCGCCACCGCATCCTTGCCACCGAGCACCTCTTTCAAGGCACCATCGATGGGTGCGAAGTCCATCCCCGCATCGTCGCCAAGAAGGCGTTGGACCACAACGCCGCCGCGGTCATCTTCTTTCACAACCACCCCAGCGGAAACCCCGAGCCCAGCGTTGCCGACCGCGCCATCACCGACCGCCTCAAGCAGGCCCTTGCCCTTTTCGACATTCGAGTGCTGGATCACCTTGTGATCGCGGGCACCTCGCACGTGTCGATGGCTTCACGAGGGTGGGTGTGACCACCCCCTTTAAAGCAAAGACCTGCGGCGGAAGCCGCCGCCGACCGCTGCGCGCCGGCATCTGAAAAAGCATCCGCATGGATGGAAAGCACCAACGCCTTCGGCGCGATAAGTGATGTTAGGAAAAACTGTGGCCTTAGCTCCGCATTTTTTGCTTTTAGTCAAGATTTTGTCCACTAAGGCCGTGGACAAATTTTCAGGGTGATCTACCTTGAATTCAGTGGTAGGCAATGCCGCCGACCAAGACAAGAGGTGTCACATGAGCGCAACCGTCACAACCAACGAAATCAAGATGATCGCGTTGGGATTGAATCCCGGCTTGATTGAAAATTATGCAGCGGTGTCCTTGGAGCCCGTGAGCTTTGAAGAAGAGGACAGCCTGGGCTGGGCGACCACATTGAGTGCGGTTCATGCCGTCGAGCTCCACAACGGCGGGAAGGTCAACGTTTACGGACGATCCTTCCACGTCCCCCAAGCCAAGCCCGGTTACAAACACCTGCTCAAGTGCTGGCGAGAAGAGCAGGGGCGGCGCGCAGAACTGGCTAATGATGGGTGACGTGACTCCTCCGATGAACGGTTGTTGGGGAGACGGAGAGCTGGGAAAGAGTGAGAGGGCATCCGTGCTTCACGGCATCCATTTCGTCAGTCCCTCGGTGGGTGGCCCGCTCTTCAACACGGTGTGGCTTCCCACGCTTGCCGACTTGCGGGCGCTGCTCACCGACGCCGACCTTTGCAAAGCAGCCGAAACCGAGGTGAGGGCGTTCATTGACACGTTCGTGGACCCGTTGCCCCCTGAGCTCGACGAGGTCATTCACCAGCCATCGATAAAACAGATTTCCAGCTTGGCGGATGATTGCGGAATCGGCGTGGGCGTTTTTGTGACTGACGGGTTTGCGTTCGTCCTTCAGCGGATGATTCAGGAGGCAATGGCTCAGCACCGTGCGCGTGAGCTGGATGGGTTATGGAAACAGTCAGCGGCTGGTGGCAAACGAGCCAGGCTCTGACCGCTGGCTCAATGCCCCCCCCCCCTTGCGCGTTTTCAGATTCGAGGTATCGGTAAGGGGATGGCCCTTTCTGGGGCTACTCATCCCCACTCAATCCCTCTCAAGGAGACGATACCCATGACACGCAAGACCTTCCTTCGCGCCCTTCTGCCCATCGCCCTGGCTTCGCTGGCAGTGCCCGCGTTCGCCGCCGACACCACCGCGGATCTGACGATTCAGGGCACCTTGACCAACACCTGCCAGCTGTCCGTGACCTCCATCGAAGGCATGGACTGGTCGGGCATCTCTGAAGCTGCCGCCCGCACCTCCGGGCTGAGCATCGTGTGCAACGCGGGCACGACTTACTCCATTTCGCCGGGCCAGGGGCAGAACTTCGGCCTGCTGTCCGGGTATGAGACCTACCGGGCTGTGACCAACGGCGCCGGGGCTTACATCCCCTACGGCTTCTTCAAGGACCCGCAGGGAAGCCAAGTCTGGGGGGATGACACCGACGCGTTCACCGGCGTTGGCGACGGCACCGTCCAAAGTTACAACTACGCGGTGCGCTTCCTGGCCCTCAAGCAGGCCGTGGGCGGCAACTACACCGACACGGTCACCGTCACCGCTACTTACAACTGATTCCCATCGGTTGTCCCGACGCCCCCGGCTTGCCCCGGGGGCTTTTTGTTGCTGCAAAGATGAGTAGGTATGGGTTGACGGAATGGTATTCCGATCTAGCTTGAATGGAGACACCCCCAAAGGAGACCCCATGACCCATTCCCAACGTTTTTTGGCCGTGGCCGCCGCGTCCTTGCTGTCCTTTTCGGCGTCCGCCGGTTCCATCTCCGTTGGCCCCACCACCCTGATGGCCGATACCTCGGCCAAGCACGTCGCCGTGACGCTGCACAACAGCGGGGACACCTCGGTGCGTTACCAGGTGAAAGCCGTGGGGTGGAATCAGGCCACGGGGCAGAACGTGTTTTCACCCACCACTGAGATCGTGGGGGCGCCTACCTTCGTGGACGTCCCGCCCCAATCCAAGCGCACCGCCCGGTTGATGCGGGTGGGCGCGCTGGGCGAGCGGCGCTACTACCGCGTGCTGCTGATGCAGCTCAAAGACCCCAACGCCCAAGGCGTCCAGTTGTTGGTCAACCAGGACTTGCCCGTGGCCTTTGAAGCCGCCAACGCCACCGTCCCCCAGGTGACCGTCCAAGCCGTGGCCAAGGGCTACCGCCTGACCAACCACGGCCAGACCGCCGCCCGTGTGTCGTCCATTGGCCCGGCCGGTGGGAAGCCGTGGCGCGAGGGTGCATTGGGTTGGACGCTGCCGGGGGCTTCGATGACCTACGAGACCCAGCCTGGCCAGCGCGCTGAAAACCTTTCAATCACCGTCAACGGTCAGCCCGTCGCCGTCCCTGTGGGGCGGTGATCGATGCGTGGCCAAGCCTTGGCGTTGTTGTTGCTGGCTGCATCGTCGGCCAGCGCAGCGGTGCCCGATGGCGTGGCGCCCGCGTTTCTGGTGCCGGTCATCGGCGGCAAGGCCAAGGCGGATCCGCTCACGTTCTGGCAGCAAGACGGCCAATGGTTCGCCGACCCGGCCACCTGGCGCGAGGTCGGGCTCCAACTTCCGGCCGGTCAAACGGAGCCGATGAGCGCGCAGGCGCTGGGCGTGGGCTTTGCCGTTGACGAGGCCACCGCCACGGTCGCTTTGGACCTGCCGGCAGACCGGCTCAAGGCCCAGCGCGTGGCCCGTGACCGCGCCGAGCGCGGCCACATCGCGCCGCCCGCTCCCGGGGTGCTGGTGAACTACAGCGTGGCTGGCATGGTGTCCGAGCAACAGCAGGCGCTCTCCTTGGGGCATGAGGTCCGCAAGGCCGGGCGTTGGGGCGTTGTCAGCACCAGCGGGCAGGTCAACACGGACGCGTCGGGCACCGGCTACGTTCGCGGCGTGACGCGATGGCAGAAGGACGATTCCAACCGCTTGGTGACTTACCAGGCCGGCGATGTCTTCGCCGGTCCATCGTCCTCGCCGGTCAACCTGGGCGGGGTGCGCGTGGCCAAGGACCCGCGGGCCTTGGATCCGTTGACCCCCACCTATCCCGTCCCGATGCTCGGTGGCGTCGCGCTCGATCCGGCCACGGTCGAGGTCTTGGCCAACCGCGCCCGCGTGCTGCAGGGCCAGGTGGGGAAGGGGCCGTTCACGGCCGATGGCAGTGCCTTGGGCACCGGTGCGCAGCAAACCCAAGTCGTCGTGCGAGACCCTTACGGCCGCGAAACCGTGGTGAGCGATCAGCGCTTCTACGTCGCCCCCACGTTGCTCCGCAAAGGGCTCACCACTTGGGAGGTCGCGGCCGGCTGGGTGCGCCAAGGAGAGAGCGATTACGGGACATTGGGCACGACCGGGTCGGTGGCTTGGGGCCTCAACGACCGGTGGACCCTGCGCGGCACCGCCCAAACCTCAACAGATGGGAAGGCCAACGTGGCGTTGGGGGCCACCACGGTGCTTGGCACCTACGGCACGCTGGATCTGGAAGTGGGCACGTCCACCCAAGGCGGCCAACGCCAGGCCGTGGCCTACGACTACCGCGGCCCGAGGTTTGGCGTCCGCCTGGAGCACGAACGCCAGCAGGACTATTGGCGCCTACGCGCGCCCGGCGCGTTGGAGGTGGAGGAGCGCACCCGGGGCTCGGTCTTCTGGCGGCCCACGCCCCAGTGGTCCATCCGTGCAGGGTTCTCCGACGTGCGCACGCCGCGCTTTCGCACCGCTTACGCCGACGCCGGGCTGACCTGGCGTGGCGACGGGCACACCGTGGCCGTCTCCGCGTTGCGCGATCTGGAGCGCAAGGAAACCCGGGTGGAGGTGGGCTACAGCTACGATTTCGGCCGGGGCAAGGGCGTGAGCGTTCGGGCCCGGCAAGCCCCCGATGCCAACGCCTGGGCTGTCCAGGGACGCGCCCGTCCCACGGTGTTGGGAACCCCGGTCGGCTTGTCCGCTTCGGTGGACGAGGGGGCGGCCGGCCAGACGGCCCGGGCCAACGCCAACTGGACCACCCGCGCAGGGTGGGCCCAGATCAACGCCGAGCACGGACCCAGCGGCGCGTGGGCTTCCGGTTCGATGGCCGGTGCCGTCCACCTGGACCGCCAGGGCGTGACGTTCCTGGGGCCGGCCGAATCCTTCGCCGTCGTGGACGTGCCGGGCCAAGACGGGGTGCCGGTGAGGGTGGGCGGCCGCTTGGTGGGGAAGACCAACGCCCAGGGCCGCCTGGTGGTGGGCGAGGTGACCCCGATGCTCCCCACGGAAGTTCGGGTGGATGATCGGGCGCTGCCGCTGGGCACCCAGTTGGCCGAGATCGAGCAAACCGCCACCGCGGGCCGCCAAGCCGGCATGCACCTCACCTTTCCGGTCCTGACCGAGACCGCGCGCACCTTCCGCTTCACTGGCCCGGCCATCGAAGCGGGCACGGTGGCCAAGACAGCGACCGAGACCACCCAGGTGGGCTACGACGGCGTGCTCTACCTGGAGCAGCCGCGCCCCGGCCAGACGGTGGAGGTGGAAGGGGTCTGCAAGGCCCAACTGCCTGCGGACCTTGGGGCTGCGCAAACGGTGGCTGAGGTGGCTTGCCGGTGAGTGGGAAAAGCGCTGTCTGCGCAGTGCGAGTTGGATGGCATAGATGGTCCCCTAGCGCCTTCGTTGCAGCTCAACGGTTTGCGGGTCCTACATCCATGCGCGGAGGGGCTAACTTGCTGATTGTATTGGTCGAGGCGAAAATGGCGAAGGGGATGAGTTGCGACCTTTCGGAGGCGCAACGGCTGTGCGACGGCGCAGCCCATGAGACGGAGTTCGGGTATGTTCCGAAGCGTCGTCCTAGGGCTTTTTCAGCGCACAGGCTTCCCATGGCCCTAAGGGGCCATTTTTGCGGCTGGTCCGCGATCGAAGAACACAAGGTAATCAGATGAAATACGAAGAGCTGTCCAGGGCAGCGCTCATCAAGCTGCTGCAAGAGCACGATGCCGAACGCGCTGAAGCAGGGAGAGATGGCATCGTCTTGAACTACAGTGGGCGCACAGCTCCTTGGCAGATCGTTCGTCAGGTCAAGCCTCGGATGTTTGACTTCAACAAGCGCGCTTCCGTGGGCAGCGCTGAGGAGGAGTGCGTTAACGAACTCTGGGATGGCGAGAATCTCGCCACCATGGTCACGCTTTACAAGTATCGTGGCCAAGTGGATCTCGTGCTGACGGACCCGCCATACAACACCGGCGAGGACTTCCGTTACAACGACAAGTGGGACAAAGATCCCAACGACCCGGATATGGGCGATTTGGTGGCCAAAGACGATGGTTCGCGCCACAGCAAGTGGCTGCGATTCATGACGCCTCGTCTTTGGATGATGCGAGAAATGCTCAAGCCTGGTGGCGTCATCGCCATCTGCATCGATCATCGAGAACTCTACAGGCTGGGGATGCTGATGGATGAGATTTTCCACGAGGAGAATCGCATTGGCATCATCAATTGGCAAAAGTCATACTCTCCCAAGAGCGACGTAGGTGGAAAGAAGGGCGGCCTCTCTACCGCGACGGAATACGTTCTTGTCTATGCGAAGGATATTGAGCGGGCGAAGACTGGGCTTCTCGACCGAACTGAGAAGATGAATTCGCGCTATCGAAATGACGATGGTGATCCGGAAGGGGATTGGACTGCTGCTGACGCCACTGCCCCCGAGTATCGAACGACCGGAACCTACGCCATTCAATCGCCTTTCACAGGAAAGCTCTACTACCCCACAAGAGGACACTGGGTCTTCGAACGAGCCGAAATGAAGCGCCTGCTCCAAGGCTGGGGTAGTCAGTACGTGTCCCACAAATTGGATGACGAGTGCGAGGCGAGCGCTCTTGTAATCAAAGGGTGTGCCTTTGCAAATGGCGAGCCGGTCTCTGATCAGGTATGCCTTGAGCGTGCAAGAGAAAAGGCGTTTGCTATTCGGAATGGAAGTGTCTGGCCGGGTCTCGTTTTCACGGATGGCGGTGAAGGTGGGCCTCGAGCAAAAAAACACCTTGCCAAAGTGAAGAAGGGTAAAGTGCCGCTCACATACTGGGCGAATGAGGACTATGAAGGTCTTCTAGACTTGGGCGTCCAATCATGGGACCACGCCGAATCCGGCCATAGCCAGGCTGGCATCAATGAGCTGGATTCTATTGTGGGCAAAGGTCATGGGTTCCGAACCGTGAAACCCTTGCGTCTGATGAAGAAGATTATTCAGATTTGGTGCAAGCCGGACGGAATCGTGTTGGATCCCTTTGCTGGCTCTGGCACCACGGCAAATGCGGTGTTGGAACTCAACAAGGAATCCGACGCCAACCGCCGCTTTATTCTTGTAGAGCAGGGCAATGACGAGAAGGGCGATCACTACGCCAAGACCCTTACGGCTGACCGCATCCGGCGCGTGATCACTGGGAAGTGGAAGTCTGGGGATCGTGAGCCGTTGGGTGGAGGCTTCCGCTACTTCACGCTTAAGCGTGAAAAAGTGGACGCCAACGGCGTGAATGCCCTGGCGCGCGAAGAAATGATGGATCTCCTTTTGGTCAGCTATTGGGATCGCAATGACAAGGCCAAATCCTATCTTCGTAGGTTGCCTGTCGGCGGGCACAAGCACCTCTTTGCTGTGAATAGCCGCAACGAAGGCTTCTTCTTGGTCTGGAGCGCTCCAGATCAGCCCTCCATCCTGACGCGGACTGTGTTCAAAGAGATTGTGCAAGAAGCAAAGGCGGTCGGTTTGGCGGGGCGTTATCACGTCTACGCCGCTTTGGCGCCCTACACGGGCAGCGACATCGAGTTCTATCAGATCCCGGACAAAGTTCTGGAGCACATTGGCTTTAACGCCCGCGCGGACGCTTACAACAACGATGGTGGCATGGATGCAGATTGAGCTGAAACCGTTCCAGGTGCGTGCAGCCCAGCAAATCGCTGGCCGATACGCCTTCTTTGCCGGCCACCCTTACCGGCCGGTCTACAAGGGCAAGCTTCCTCGTCCGTTCTATCAGGCGCTGTCGGCCATCACGGGCGCCGGTAAAACACCGGTGCTGGCCGAGGCCGTCACGTTGATGCGCATGCACATGGGCGTTGAGCCCATCGTGTTCTGGATGAGCAAAGCCAAGTCGGTTGTCCAGCAGACCTATACAAATTTTTCCGGTGGCGGAAAGTATGCCGAGATCGTTGACGATTTCCGTGTCATCCGGGCGGCACAGCTGGAACCCAACCTGATCTCGGATGGGAGTTCTCCCCTCATCGTGATGGCCACGACCGGGCTGTTCAACAACAAAGAGCAGGCCGATGGCGCGTTGAACATCTACAAGAAGGATCAAGACCTGTTCGGTGACCAGTCGCCCTGGGAGCGATTGATCGCCCGTGATGTCGGTGGGGTTCGGCGGCCGTTGATCATCGTCTACGATGAAGGCCACAACCTGTCCGAACAGCAGACCCAGATCTTGGCCGAGCTGGAGCCGGAGGCCTACCTCTTGGCCAGCGCGACGCTCAAGCTGCCCTTGAACTTTGCTAAAACCGTGCTGGCTCCCCAGGAAAGCTGGGTCGATGAGGCGGGCGAGGATGAAGCCAGTCTTGAGCGTTTTGCCCTGTTGGCAGCGGTGGACGGGAAGGGTGCTGCCGACGCCACTGCATTTGCCATCACCGCGGTGGACAGCAACGCGGTCATCAAGGCTGAGCTGATCAAGACTTCCATTCAGTTCGACGGCACCACCGCGCCGATGGAACGTTGCTTGGACGATCTCCATGATCGGCTTCAGTTGATTGAGCAAGAAATTCAGGGCCGGGCGCTGGGGTTCACACCGAAGGCCATCTATGTGTGCAAGACCAACATCACCGACGACGGTGATAAGGACGATCACACCAAGCCCTTTGAACACCGCAATGCGCCGCCGATCCGCATCTGGCGCTATCTGGTTGAACAGAAGAAAGTGGATCCGGCCAAGGTGGCCATTTACGCCGACCTGAAGTTCTCCGATGGCAACAAGCCAGATGATTTGAATTTGTTCTCAAAGGGCGAGAGCGACTTCGACGAGTTCCAGGCCGGCGACTTTCAGCACATCATTTTCAACCAAGGCTTGCAGGAAGGTTGGGACGATCCTGCTTGCTACCTTGGCTACATCGATAAGTCGATGGGTTCTCAGATCAAGGTTGAGCAGATCATTGGCCGCGTTCTGCGCCAATACGACGCCAAGCATTACGATTCACCGTTGCTCAATAGTGCCCATTTCTTCTTGCGTGTGGACAAGAAGAATGTTTTTACCGAATCCATCGAGGCCGTGCGGGCCAAGCTCCAAGAATCTGGAGCAGCCATTGAGATCGTTCATACCTATGGCGGTGGGGATGGCGGCTCGGAGGATCTCGCGCCCAAAGAGGGGATCTCGGTGCTCCTTCACCAGGTCCATGCGGACGCCGACGACGCAGTGGGTGCCATTGCCCAGTTGGTAGCGCAGTTCCCCACCTTTAAGGAAGGAGAGATCGATACTCAGGGCGACGCGCACAGCAAGACCGAGACGGTGGACATCTCTGACTTGGCCAAGGAGATCGGCCACGACTGGACGGCCAGTGGGCACGCGAACCGGGTGCGCCTGCGTTGGCTGGTGAGCAACGCCATCCGTGGGCGCTCGAGGGCCGCACTGGCCGTGGTAGACCTAAAGGCTTCCAAGTTTGACGTGAGGGTGGAAGCCGGCAGCAACGCCGCAGCTGCAGCTGACACCCTGGCTAGGGAGATCGTGTCCACCTACTACCAGCTGACCTCGCTGGTGTATGAATCCGAGCTGGAGTTCACGTTTTCGACCATGCGCGTGCCGAAGAAGGCGCAGGCCTTCGAAAACGGCCTCTATCCGCGATACGCAGGCCTCAACAAGTTTGAAGCCCCGTTCGCCGCCGCCTTGGACAAGGCCGGACACACATGGCACCGGAACCCAAGCAATGGCGGTTTCCGTATTCCGCTGTTGTCGGAGGGGGACAGCGCCTCCTTCTCGCCAGACTTCCTAGTCTGGAAGGGCAAGTATGTGTTCTGCCTGGACACCAAGGGCTCGCACCTGCTCACCGATGCCGTGGCTCGCAAGCTGTTCGATATCCAAGACGAGGGGGCGACCAAACTGTTGACCCGCTTTATTTCCGAGGGCAAGCAAACCACGATCGGTGGCAAGGCAACAAAGGACGGCTACACCGTATGGAAGATGAAGAACGGGTCGCCCACTCCGATCCATGTGTCTAATCTCGACCAAGCCGTGAAGGAATGTTTGAAGGCTTAACAGACTGACCCTAGGCATGTCCCATGACTAAGGAATGCTGTCTCACATTGGAGAATGTTGGATGAGTGAAGCGGATCTCGTATGCGAAAGCGTCGAGTGGGTGAGGCGCGAACTGCGTGACCTGATGGGTAAGCAAAGGAAGGAACGTCCGTGGCTCAACTGTCCTACCGAGCGGGAGTGGGCCATTGCCAAGCTTTGGGATCGGGAAATGTCTGAGACGGAGTGGGCCCACGTTCTGAAGGTCCTCCGCCCGATCCTTGCTGAACCAAAGCGACAGCGGAAGCGCCTCTCGGAGGTGGCCGGTGGTGCCGCTGCAAATCCAAGTAGCAAGCCTCGTCGAAAAATGTAGAACCTGCATGCGGCCGTTGTTTCTTGCTCTGGCGATCTGAAAGATGAAGATGGCAGCCAATTTCAACCAAATTCTGATCGTGAATTCCCTCCCGGAAGGCCAACTCAACACCGCAGCCCGCCTTTTCGCGGATGCCCAAGACTGGGCGCGGGTGATCGGCGACGTTCCTCACATCGCCAGCGTTCGTGTTCCTTCCAGCGGGGCTTTTCTCGATCTGTTGGCCCAGCTTGCTCAGCAAGCATCCAAGGAGCCCTACGTGCCGTTGCTTCACATCGAATGCCACGGTGGAGAGGGCGGGCTGGAGTTCGCTGACGGGTCTTGGTTGACGTGGGATGACATGAAGCCGGCGTTCGTAAACCTCAACGTGGCCACGCGCTTGAACCTCATTACGGTGGTGGCCGCATGCCATGGGGGCGCCATCGCCAGTTTTGTTCGTGCTGAGCATCGGGCGCCGTTCTGGGCATTCCTGGCCCCCAAACGGCAGATATTGGCCGGGGATCTGGAGACAGCGCTGTCTGCGTTCTATCAAGCCCTGCTGATGACCCGGTCGTCGGAGCGGGCCATGGGTGCCCTTCGGGCAACCCAAGCTGGCGATGAGTTCTGGCAGTTGAGCGCGCAGACCATCTACCGCTTAATCGTTGA
This sequence comes from Stenotrophomonas sp. Sm2128, assembly GCF_030985535.1. Taxonomy (NCBI): domain Bacteria; kingdom Pseudomonadati; phylum Pseudomonadota; class Gammaproteobacteria; order Lysobacterales; family Lysobacteraceae; genus Stenotrophomonas; species Stenotrophomonas sp. Sm2128. The sequence continues at coordinate 23,759 of NZ_JAPTFQ010000025.1, read as the reverse complement.
AGGCTACGCGGAACGCCACCTGACGGACGAGGCCGTGGGACAGCAGGCTGAACGTCTCCGGGTCCGCGCTGCGGAACATGGCGCTGTTTGGACGCAGGTGCAAATCGAGGCCATGATCCGTGACCCAGGAATCTTTGAAGGGTTTCGCCGGGAGTTCTTCATGATCGATCTGTATCCGGAACACGAAGAGCGTTTCCCGCCCGTCGCGCTCTAGTCATCCCCTCGATTCTCCAGTGCCTACGCCCGTCCCCCGGAGGCGGCATATCCCTTCATGGGCCCAATCCCGATCTGAGCGTTCCATGGTTCAGCAGGTGAAGCAGGCACTCGGCCACGTCCAGTGCGGCGGCGGCCCACTCGTCATCATCGCCAAAATGCGGCTCTTCCTTGCCCCCGTGGAAGAGGTTGTTGCGCACCCGGCGTGCCGCTTCGACCAAAGCACCGGCATTGGATTGCTGAAGGGGCAGGCGCTGGAAGACAGTGCGGTTGAGGCCGTTGACCACCGCCACCTCCTGGACCATCGGGCGATCACGTGGAGGTGTGAGGATTTGCTCGTGCGTGCTGTCCGACACCCGATCGAAGAAGAGTGAATCGTCCAGCCGTGACACCGCCTCATCCACCGCGGGCCAGTTCACCTGGGCCATTCGGTAAGGACCGGCGCGAAGAAAGCCTGGATCGTTCTTGAGGCGAAACTCCAGCTGCGCGAATGCCCGCAGCAGGTCGAACGCGAGGGGATCAGAGACGGGCATGGGTGCCTTCAAGGTCGGTGGAGGATGCGGGCTTCTGAATCTGTCGGCCAGAGGCCGCAGATTCTGAGTTTAGCCGTCCCGAAGCGCTGGACACCGCGCCGCTCTCTGTTTGCATGGGGGAGAAGGAATACAAACGTATTCCAAAAAAGGAGGGCGCATGAAAGGTTGGGGCCGGGTGTGGGACATCCTGAGCGAGGTTGGCAAATTCACCTTGTGGGCATTGGTGGGTTTTTGCGTGCTCTTCACCATCGCCGTCCTGGCGGTGAAGCTGGAAAAGAAGGATGCGGTGGCCAAGAGGGCGCAGGCGATCGAGGCGGCGATGCCCATGGCTGCCGAGATCATTGCCGTGGCCGACGAGGGCGTTCCCAAAGAATGCTCCGATGGAACGTGGGAGAAAGATGGGCTGACGTGCAGGCTGAACGAGGCGCGTGTGGCGGCGGCCGACAATTTTAAGGTGCTCTACCGGATGAACGTGCCGGGCACTGAGAAGATCGAGGCTTACAAGCTCTTCCAGAGGGGAGAAGGCGAGGTCAAGCGTTACCAATGGGCGGTTTGCCTGAAAGGCGACAACAAGGAATTGGTGGAGTGGGAGGCCGACTACGCGCTTGGCGCTTATGAGTCTTCGAAGAGGGTCCTGGAACTTCTTTGCTGCCATTCCAGCCAATACCCTGAGGCGTGCAAGAAGGAAGGCCTCTGGTGATTGATCTCTCGTGCCTCTCTCGGCAGGACATCATCGCCCACGGCTTTTCCTTCGCTGCGCTGCTGGAGACACCCTTGGAAGCGCTGCGCTGGGGCGGTTCGTGCCTGTCTGTGTTGAAGTTACGCGGACAGGTGACCGAGCAAGCCATGCGGCGCTTCGCGTTGGGCCAGGACTTCGATGGGATTCAGCAATTGTGGGAGGGCGCCGCTCATTACGAACGTGCAGCGGGCTACCGGGTGAGCTTTCGCCTGCGCGAAGGATTCACCGAGGCGTTGGCGATGGCAAACGCCGAACAACGGGACCAGTTGCGGCTTTTCCACCTGCGAGCCGTAGGGAACGCGTTGTTGTCCCTCGCGCTTCAACGGGACCACCAGGTGCTGTTTGTCACGTCCGATCAATTGGAGGGCGACTGGACGCATCACTGGCTGTTCGCCACCGCCTGCGCCCCCGATGGGACCTGGGAGCGCCTGACTGAGGCCTTGCGCGTTGGGATCGCCCAGACGGCCTATGGCCGCGAGATGGAAGCCATGCTGGACAGCGCCAAGTTGGAGCGCTCGCTGGGACGTGTTTTCCCCCAAGCCCCCGTGGGCCGACCGAGGCAGAGGCTGTGACGCTGACGTCCAAGCCTCCCTTGACGGCCGTGCTGCCGAAAGTGTCCCTTTCTTCAACCTTGCGCCAGGCATTGGCCGCACGCGCTAGAGCAGCCGGGGTGAGCGAGAGCGAAGCCGTGCGCCAATGGCTCACCGCCTACCTGGCGCGCCCCCAGCTGCTGCGCTCTCCCGTTGCCGGCCCCAGGGACGACCGCTTGCCGCCTATCCGGGCTTCCCGAGACCTGGCCGACCGCGTCCGCCGCGAGGCGCAGCGCCAGAACGTGAGCGTAGCGGAGCTCATCCGCCGGGTGGTGGCGTTCCAGGTGCTTTGACACGTAGTCTGGCCACCACCGGCGGGTGCCACTTGCCCTTCGCCAAGCGTTTCTGCACGAAGGCGCGGTAAGCCTCGGGGGAGGGCGGCGATTTGCGTTTGTGCCGGCGTGTGTTGCAGAGCCAGCAGGCGGCAGCGATGTTGCCTACCACGTCCTTGCCGCCCTCTTGCTGGGCCACCAGGTGCTCAGCGGTGCAACGGAGCGGCGTGGCCGTTTTGGCGCGCAGGCCGAACGGCTTTAGTTCATCGGGAGAGGCGTTCCACATCGGCACGCTGCAATAGCAGCACCGGCCCTTCTGGGCGAGGAAAGCCTCGGTTCTCAACCGTTGGAGTTTGGGCATGCTTAGATCTCAAAAGACAGGAAAAACCATCCCGTCGTCGCTTGTGCGACCGAATCGGGAACCTGTTGCCTTGAGCTAAGCAGGCAATACGCCGGGGGCATTTCCCCTCGCGGCAAGGGAGTTATCGCGCCCCAGGGCGGTGGGTGTCAAGATGGGCCATGACCACCTTTGACCAAACCAATGATCTGCTCGACGCCTCGGTAACGTTGTGTCCGGTTCCGGCCAGCGGGGAGGAGACCGATGCCTGAGGGCGGAGCAGCGCCGGACGCATGGCCCGTTTGGTTGAGAGAGCCGCGCGTGCAGCGGGCACTGGAGTGGGCCGACCACGTGCGGCGTTGGAACGAAGAGCAACTCTATGGATTGGTGTTGCATGGGCCGGAGCCAGACCACATGGCGGTCGTGGCTTTCGCGGTGGTGCACGAGCACCAATCGTCAGCCATGCTCCTGGTCAAACATGGGTTGTTGGGCTCTGCGACGGCATTGATGCGGCCTGCCTTTGAGGCGTTCGTGCGCGGGCTGTGGCTGCAGTGGGCCGATGACCAAGAGTTGGCACGTTTCCAGAAGGGCCATGACACTGCAACCCCCGAGAAGATGATCCGCAGGGTGGTCCAGCGTTCCGGTGAAAAGCGTTACGCGGATTTGTTGGATACCTGGGAGCAGTCTCAAAAGACGATGCACGGCTACGTCCACCATGGCTACCAGTCCCTGATCCGTCGTTCCGGCGTCATCGACACGTCCCCTGACGAGGTGGTGGACCTGCTGGGATTCAGCGCGTCCATGGCGCTCCATGCTTCTCTCGAAACCGTGGAGCTCGCCGGAAAGCGGGTGCCAGAGGAAGAAGTGGCTACCCGGCCGCAGTGGGTTGCGGAGAAGCAACTCGAGATTGTCACCATGCTGCGCGACATGGGTCTGGTTCAGGTGTTGGGTGACGCGGCGCCTGCCCCACCGACCTTTGACGGTGGCGGGAAGGCGTAGGGCAGGCGTGTTTCAGCGCGCAAAAACTTGCGGGAATTCGTCGCAGTTTTTGAGTGGGGACGTGAGGTGCCCCTTTACAGGCCCCGAAAACGTGGTTTCCTGAAACTGTAGCGCTTGTCCATGAATGGGGTGGTGCTGCACAAGGGAGGCCGGCAAAGCCGGCCTGGTGGATTAAACCTTCATGAATTTGTGAGTAAAATCGTGAAGGAGCTTGATTTCTCGGATCGTTTTCTTGATCCCGAAGCATCTTTGCTGCAAGAGCGGCAACTCATGTAGCAGCCAACGGAAGCTTCAACGCTGTGAGAGGTGAAACTCTTACAGCGTTTTCATTTGCAGAGAAGGGCTGGCCCGGCGCCCGGTCGGGTGGTCATGCGAGGGGCGATGGGCTATAACCGTTGGATTCCCGAACGGAGCGCTCCTTTGGCCCTGACCACCCTGAAATCCCTCAACGCCGAAATCAAACAGCTCGAAGCCCAGAAGAAGCTGGTGGAGAAGCGCGACGGCGAGGTGCCCAAAGCCCTGGCGGTCCTCCAGAAGTATGCGAAGGTCCTCAGTCCGGCCCAGCGGCGGCAGGTGGCCAAGCTCATCGGGGAAACGATCGACGCCAAGCCGGCGCGTGCCGCCAAGGCTGCCCCGGGACCCCGAAAAGGCCGCAAGCTCGGCAAGGTGGCGCCGAAGTATCGCCTTCCTTCCGGTGAGACGTGGGCTGGTCGGGGTTTGGCCCCCAAGGCCTTCACCGCATGGGCCAAGTCCGCCGAGGGCAAGGCGTGGGCTCAGGCCAACCCCGGAGCGAAGTTCCCCCCGGCCGGTGGCACGGTGAAGAAGGCACGCGCTAAGGTTGCCAAGAAGGCAGGCAAGCCGGTGAAGAAGGTCGCCCAGAAGGCCGTCAAGAAACTTGCGAAGAAAGCCGTCGTCAAAAAGGCGAGCAAGAAGGCCTGATCATGCGCGGCCTGTTCCCCAAGAAGAAGAGCCGGCTCTCGCCACAAGGCAAGGCCATTGCGGCCGCCCATGCACTCTTGGACACCATGGAGGGCCGTCTTGACGAAAAGGCGGCCGGGCGCTGGTTGCGAGAAGAAGTCGGGCTTCAGTGGTCCATGCTGACCTGCCTTCAATACCTCTCTGGAAAGGAAGCCCTGGGCGCGCTAAAGGCGCTGCCGAATGATTGGTCGGAGCGCGGTCGCACCAAGCAGCATCTCCAAGGCGCTTCCATCCTGGCCGCACATGCCGTCGCAAACATGAGGCAAGACGGGAGAATGCTGTGCGCCAGCGACTTTGCTCACGAATTCAAAGGAAAGACAGTCGAGCAGTGGTTGGCTGAAGCTTCCATTGGTGCGGCGAGCGGCACGGGGCCAAGCGTCTGACAAACTGGCGTCGGAGCGTTGGCAGCGGATCCGTCAGCCCAATCTCTGTCCCTGATCGGAGGTGCCCCCAACCCTGGCGCCTCTAGGCATGCTTTGACCTCGCTGGCGCCCATGGTCACCCATTGTGGATAGAGCGCGTTTGGCTCCCGATGCTTTGTCTTGTTGGCATTCCTTGGGCCGGCAATGCCGTGTTCGAGAAGCCCTCTATTTTCAGATCGTTAGCTCCTCGATCAAGGTCGCGCTCTACCCGGTGGATGCAATAATCGGGGTCTCAAGCTGGGCGCTTGTCGGCCGCTAACCTCACGGACGACCAGGCTTGTGGTGCCAGTTGCGCAAGGGGCGGGGGCGCAAACTATGTTCTCCGCTTTCTCAATGCGTGCGACAAGATTCGGTTCCACTGGCGTCCCAACCAACACAAGGAGCTTCAAGATGGCATTGGATATTTCGGCCACCCAGGCGCGCGGCAACATGGCCGCGGTGCGCGATCAGTGGGTGTCGGCACACTTGGAGCAGATCACTGCAGTGATTTCGGCCGCCTCCGATAGCGGCGAGATGGCAGCTTCGTATGAGCTCCAGGTGGGCGTGAGCGAGGAGGCTGGGCTTGAGCGAGTCATGGAAGCCTTGACGGTCCAAGGATTCTCTGTAGTTCGGCGTGGTAAGCGCACTGTTGTTAAGAAGTCGGCTGTGCGACGCAGCCTTGCTGACCTCGCTGCCGGCAATCCGGTGCCGGAGGGCGAGACGGGTCACAAGGAAGATGTGGTGTTGGATATCAGCTGGGCCGAGGAGGAGGAGGAAGTGTCCGAAGACGCAAGTGGTTTCAGCCTGCCGCTGACCCCGGCGCCGTTGATCTGATCACCTCGCCAAGCGAAAGGAGCTCGTTTTGAACACGATTGTTTCGGCTGCAGACCTCCGCCGGACGGCGCAGCAGCGTTCCGACGCCTGGGCGGACAAGGTGCTGTCCACGTTGACCACCCACATCGATGCAGCGTCCCGCGGCGGGCATGGCGCGCTGCGCTTTGTGATGGATACCCCAGCGATCGCTGGCGGATTGGAGCGGGTGTTGAAATTACTCGATGCTCAGGGTTTTGTGGTCTCCAACGTCGCAGGGGAGGGTGAATGCCCGATTCTGGTGATCCGTTGGGATGAGACTGCTGCGTCCGTGGTCATGGGAACGGTGGCGTTGTCCGATCCGCCCGGTATCGGCAACCTGTATGAAATGCTGTCAACGTCGGCGGTAGCCGTCGCCTTGGAACGCACCCAGATCAACAAGTTCCACACCAAAGGTGGAACGGGCTTCGCCGCCGAAGAGGCAAACGCGTTTGCCGACATCCTTGCTGGCCGTAAGGTTGAGCAGGTTGGCGCGGACAATTCGCTCAATGGCCCGGATCGAATCGTCGATGGCGTTCGGATTCAGACCAAGTATTTCGCGACGGCGAGGGAAACGGTTGGATCGGCGTTTGGAGCGGATGGGTATCGATACGAAGGGCAGTTGCTCGAAGTGCCCTCCGATCAGTATGAGGACGCAATCGAGCTGATGCGCAAGCGCATCAGCAGCGGTCAGGTGCCGGGGATCAGCGATCCGGCGGAAGCCGAGCGCATCATCAAGAAAGGCAGCACGACTTATCGCCAGGCGAGGAACATCGCCCGGGCCGGCAACATCGATAGCCTGACCTACGACATGAAGACGCAGAGCATCGCCTCCAGCTATGCGTTTGCGATCTCCTTCTCCATCAACTTCGCTCGGCAAAAGTGGGATGGACGGACCAACATGGAGGCGCTCAATGGTGCGCTGACCATGGCACTGGAATCCGGTGCAACTTCCTTTGTTTCTGGGATTGCCACCGCCCAGATCCTGCGAACCAAGGCCGCGGCCATTGGAGTGGTGGCGGCCCGGGATGGGGTCAAGTTCGTGTCCCAGAGCGCCCTTGGCCGCAGTGCAATTCAGAAGGTCGCTCAGGTGTCCTTGGGCAAGGCTGTCTACGGGGCCGCTGCAGTCAACCACGTCGCCAAGCTGTTGCGGACCAATGCTGTCACAGGGGCTGTGACCACGGCCGTGATTTCTGGCCCGGACTTCTACCGGGCTGCGTTCAGTCGCAACATTTCTTGGGCGCAGTTCGGTAAGAATCTGGCGGTCAACGGCGCAAGCGTAGCCGGTGGTGCTGGCGGCTGGATGGCTGGCGCTGCGGGTGGGGCTGCCGTTGGTTCGGTGGTTCCGGTCATTGGCACCGCTGCTGGTGGGGTGATCGGTGGCATTCTGGGGGCGCTGGCAGGTGGCACTGCGTCGAGTGTGGCGTCCAAATACCTGCTTGATGGGCTGGTGGAGGACGATGCCAAGGAGATGCTCCGCCTGCTTCCTGGCTATGTAGAAGCCGTGGCGAACGACTACTTGCTGTCCGAATCGGAGACCAACGCGTTGGTTGAGATCATCAAGTCTCGGCTCAATGCGGCATTCTTGAGGGACATGTATGCGAGCAAGGACAAAGCTCGGTTCGTCTACCAAGCCTTTGAGCCGGATTGCGAGAAGATGGCCAAGGCCCGCCCAACGATCACGCTGCCGAAGGAGGCCGTCGTTCAGGCTTCCCTCGACGAGATCGAGGAAGAGGTGCTGGACCAGGTTGAGTGACACGGCTGGTCGTGGCCCGGTGAGTTGTTGCCGGGCCACTGGGTTGGGAGTGCTGAAAGTCTCATCGAGCGTCCCCTAAGAAAGACCCAGCGCCTGATCAGGCGCTGGGTCTCCTTTACCTCCGTTGGCATCTCTGCGTCGCGGTGTCAATCCTGGTGCTTCTGGCCGCTGTTCTCCACCTTGGTCACTTTGACGATGGTCGCATTGTCGATGTCAAAGTCTCCGGTGATGGCGCAAATATCGTCGATCTTGCAAGCAGCAAAGATCTTGGGTGCAACGTTCTTGTCTTCCATCTCGAAATCGAAGGTGCCTGCATCCGGCGTTTCAAAGTTGCAGATCATCGTCCCGCATCCATAGTGGCCGACGATGCGCTCACCCTTCAGGATTTCCGCATGGGCAAGCGCTGGCAGGGCCAGGGCGGCGGCGAGAGCGAGGGTGGAGGTGCGATAAGAGAGCTTCATCCCGAGTCCTTGAGAAGTTGTCAGTTCGCTTGGTGTCCAAGCATTTACGAGCCAATTGTCTGGCACTTTGGTTTATCGGAAGGACATCGGGAATCTTTAGGTTCTACGTTTTTAGTTCGCCAAACGAGCCCGACAGCGGTCGCCATGTTCCTTCAGATGTGCAGGGTTAGGTCGATTCGTGGCCAGCTGGGGGAGCCGCAAGGGAACGCCCTGCAGGTGGGCGTAGTCCGTCTGCAACAGCGATGGAGCCAAAGCAACGGTTTGTTCCTCGGTAACCCAAAGCAACCCGCAATCGAACAGCGTGTGAAGGTCTGCGCGCAGCAGTAAGCCGTTGTCGATTCGGTCAGTGTGGTCACCGCGGTAGGGCAGCACATGGGCTGCTTCCAACACCTCCACGGCTGAGCAGCCAGTGATGGAGCAACGGCTTCCGTAGGCATCGAGCAGTCGGGCGCGGAAAAGCGGCTGGCCGCGTCGCTGGGCCACCGCTTGCATCGCCCACACCCGGGCGTCGTGAGTGCTGTCAAGCGGAGCGTTGAAGGCATTGGCTTGCGCCTCAGCCTCTGCCCTCGCTTGCTCGTCCATCGCCAAAGGAACCGCTTGCCACGTCCGCTCGCCAATCGGCAGCAAATCCCAATGTCCGTGTTCTGCCGGATTGAACAGCAGGTAGCGGGTGCGCCGCGGAGGGCGGGCGTCCACCAGCTTGAACAACAAGTCGTGGGGATGGTCTTGGTCGCTTCGCCAGTTCTCGCGGGCGTAGTTGTAGTGAACCCGGCTGGCACTGTTCACCGTGAACAACTCCAGGTCGGCCCGGGCATTGCCCAGTGGATCGTTGGGAAACCGCTCGCGGTCCCAGGCTTCCACTTCCGCCAGGGTTGCACTGCCCAATTCGGCGATCGCCTCGGCCGCGCGCCAATACTTCACCCCATCGCGCTTGGTGCGTGGTTGGGCCATGGGTTAGCTCCTTTCTCCCAAAGTGTCATTCGGATCCACGGAGGCTCGGTAATGACTTCCGTCGAGTGTTCCCAAGGACGCAAAGAAGTGGCGACGCAATACGAGGTCGCTTGCCAGTTGCCCGTGAGTGACCGACAAGAATTCTTCCCGATCTTCCCTCAGCCCATCGAACGCCCGCTGGATCGCGGCATCAATGTCTTCGTCTGGGTGTCGCTGGCTGCGCGAGAACGTTGGCAGTGGGGTTTCCACCCTCGGCTGCGCGTCTTCGGGCTCATGGCGGTTTGCATCCAGTGCTTCGGACAGCGATTCGTAGGCTTCCTTGAAGCGAAGGTCCTTCAGTTCTTCTTCCAACGCGATTTCGGATCTCGCCAGCTCCAATGCACTTTCTATCGTGGTTCTTTCAGCGAAGATTCGGTGCTTCAAGTCGGACGTCGCGCTTTGCACAGCGCTGGCGCGGGAAACGTTGCGGTTGAACTCCGCAAGCCCATTGTTGAAGGATTCGAGCATGGAGATAACCGTTCGCTTGGGAGGTGCAGACTGGGGGGCGGTGGAGGGCCGCACGGGCTGGCTTGGGTGCGCCACCGACCAGCGTTTTGGGAAAGACGGCGGGGCGGCTAGCAGGGGGGGTTCTACTACGCGCCGCCTCGGCTTGTAGCTGCAAACGGGGAAGTTGGAACAGGCGCGAAACTCCCCGTAAGGGCCCGTGCGCACCACCAAGACTCCTTGCTTGCAGGCCGGGCAGTGCGTTTCCTTGACGACCTCGCCATCGGTGTTGGTAAGCACCACGGCCCCGTCTTCTTCCAGTTCGCGAAGGAACGTCGAGCATTGCCCCTGGGCGGTGAACATGGCCACGGTGCGCCGAGCCCGGGTCAGGGCCACGTAGAACAGCCGGCGCTCTTCGCCCAGCGGGAACGTGTCTCCTTCGGGCATGGCCAAGGCCAACACTGGATCATCGGTGCGGGTGTTGGGGAAACTGCGCCGACGCGGGGCGCTGATCATTTCCGGGAGGATGACGTAGTCCGCTTCGCTGCCCTTGGAGCGGTGGATCGTCAGGAACGACACCTCCACCCAGCGGTTGAACCTGCTTTGCCTCATCGGCACATACTGCCGATCAGCGTTGTAGCGCCCCAGGACGTAAACCGACACCTTGCCGTTGCGCCCCGGTGGGATCGTGCCATCGCGCACGCCTTCGGCCAGCTTCACCACGAATTGGTCGATTGCATCGGCCAGTTTGTCCTTGCTGTCCACCTGGAACGCTTGGAGCACTGGGCCATGGGCGGGGGTGGCCGAATGCACGCGCTTGGCGATCTGCGCCGGGTTCTTGGAGACAAACGCACTGGAGAGGTCGCACAGCGCCTGGGGGCAGCGGAACGTTTGCTCCAGCTTGAGCACCTGGCCGTGGCCAAACCACTGGCGAAAACCGGTCATCACGGACACGTCCGCGCCGGCAAAACGGTTGATCGACTGCCAGTCGTCGCCCACGGCGAAGAAGAAGCGGCCCTTATCTTGGACCAGTGCACGGCACAACCGGGCCCGGGCGCGCGAGGCGTCCTGGAACTCGTCGGCCATCACCAGGTCGTAAGGCGATTCCACGCGGCCGCTTTCCAGGTGGCCGGCGGCGAGGTTGAGCATGTCCTCGAAATCGATCCCACCCTCGGCCGCTAAGGCCTGGTCCCACGCCGCCATCACCAGAGCCGCGATGTCCAGGAACATCTGGTAGCGCAGCTTGAAGGTGTCGGCGGGCATCGCGGCCAGCCGCTGCTGCAGATCCGACGTGCTCAAGCCGTTGCTCTTGGCGTGGCTCATGAACGTGCGCAACAGCCCAATGAGCTCGACCGAGGCCATGGGCTGCTGGCCGTCCTTGGGAATCTCCCGGTCGGGGTTGGGATCGAGCACCAAGCCACGGGCGGTCAGTTCGCGCTCCAGCCGATCAAAATCGTCGCTGTGACGCAACCCGTGGCTGGTGGTTTCAAACAGCTCGGTGCCTTTCTCTGCGTGAAGCTGTCGCTTCCAGATCACGCCTTCCAAGTAACCTTCGAAGTGCGCTGGTGGCACGCCGTTGGCGTCGAGTGCGAAGTGTTCGTGGAACAGGTTCAAGTCGGGGTAGTAGAAATCGGGCTTGTATTGCCGGTGCGTTTCGTCGGCGGTTCGGTGGGGGTAGGGGGCCTCGTAGCGGTAGTTGACTCCGTTCAAGAAGAGCAAGTTGGCGATCATCACCTCTTCCACGCTCTTCACCCGCTCGCCGCGGTTGGTGACCAGCGCGCCCTTGCCCTGGGCGTCCCACACCTCCGCTGGTTCCCGCTCACCAAAGGCTGGGAGGTCTTTGCCAAAGACGAAGCGGAACAGGTCCCACTGGCGGCGGAACGCGGGCGACCGGTCCTTAACCTGGTCCACGATGTCGGTGAGCTTTCGCACCCCTCCGGCCGCGTCGGTGGCCCAATCGGGAATGTCGGGCTTTTCTCCGGTGGCCTTGCCGATGAGGCGCAAACCCAGCGCGTGGAAGGTAGACGCCTCCACGGTCACCTCCGCCATACCCAAGCGCTCAAACGCCAAGCCCGCGCGTTCCTTGAGTTCTTCGGCGGCCTGCTTGTTGAACGCCAGCAGGACGATCCGTTTGGGATCCACGAACCCGCGTTGGATGGCGTAGGCCGCCTTGGCCACCATGGCCGAGGTTTTGCCTGACCCGGCCGAGGCCACCACCTGCACGCGGTTGTCGAAGCACACCACGGCCCTCGCCTGTTCCGGGGTGAGCGGTTTGCTCTCCACCCGGTCCAGCAAGTCTTTGCTGGCCACCAGCTCGCGTTCCACGTGGGCAGCGTTGAGCGCGGCCCAAGCAGGGCGGTGGTCGGCTTCCCAAGCGGCCAGCGAGCGCTCGATCGCATGGGCAGCCGGTCCCAACCGGATCGCCACGCCTGGTTTCTTCAGGCGCGATCGGAGGGCGTCCGGGTCAACCGTGGGGCGGGCCGCCAAGACATCTTCCTGCTGCTCGTGGGTGAACCAGCGGCGCTGTGCGAAGCAGGTCCGCTCTTGTTCTGCCTTGTGGTCCAGCCATGAGTCGATCGTGCCCTGCTGGTCCTTGAGGAATGCCACCTCCTCGCGCAGGCGCTTCTCCTTCAATGCGACGTTCAACGCTTGAATCAAATTGGCGCCTTGGGCATTGGGCAACCCGTCGGCCGTCACTTCCCGGTGCTGCCCCGGGTGGAACGTGATGTCGGTCCAAAAGGTGCCGGCGTTGACGCGGTAAGCCGCCTCGTCTTCGACGTTGACCCGGTGGGTGCGTCCATCCAGCGTCAGGTCGAGCTCCAAGCCCTCCAAGCGCAAGCGCCAATCCGACGATCCCGTGACGTGCTGACCCAGCCACGACGGGGTCCATTCCTTCGCCATCCTTTTGCTGTCCATGCCCCGCGATCATCCAACGCTAAATTGAGAAGCCGATCACGTCATGATAAAGCGTGAATGCCTGTGTGGGCGGCCACCTTGGCCAACCCCGGGTGCCAAGTCCCCTTGGCCATGCGCTGCTGGACGCGGGCGCGATATGCATCGGGTGAGGGGGCCGGTGTGGGGCGTTTGTGGCGGCGCAGGTTGCAAAGGTGGCAGGCGGCCACGACGTTGTCCGCCACGTCCTTCCCGCCGTCCTGACGGGCCAACAGGTGTTCTGCCGTGCATTGGAAGGATCCTGCCGAACGGTGGCGCAGGCCCAACTCGTCGGGCGAGCACAGCCACATCGGACCGCTGCAGTAGTAGCAGCGGCCTTGCTGGGCGTGGAAAGAACGGGTGCGCAGGATTTTGAGGGTCTTCGTTCTCAACGGTGGGCTCCGGAATCGAAAAGGATTCCCGCGCCCCCATTGGGTGGACCTCGGGCACCCGGAGCCTATTGGCTATGCGGGCACAACACCGACGCTTTAGCGACCGGCAGGGGTTTTATACGCCGTGCCACGGGCCTGAGCAAGAGGGCGCCACTCACAAGTGGCCGTAGTCTCGGTTAGAACAACCCCGCTGAATCCAGGTGGTGATGTTGGCCTGGCAGAGATCCTCGTCCTGTCCGTCTACGTTGGTCATGCCCGATGGCGGCGCGGACCACATCTTCTGCAGCACGTAACGAGGCTCAACGCCCATGCTGGTCAGGTAGCCAACTATTTGCCGGTAGGGCTGGCTGTCAAAGGGGATGGCATGACCATCGGGTGTGTAGATCTGATGGAATCCGAGCTTGGGATAGGGCGACCAGTTCTGCCGTTCAACCCCAGCCATGAAGACCAGAGAGCAGGCGGAGTAGCAGTTGTTGTAGAGGGTGGTGTCCAGCCGCTTGCGTCGAATGTAAGCACCGGCCTTCATGGCTTCATCGACGTAGCCCCCGCCGCTTCCCAGCATCACCACTTCTACTGTGGGGTTGGCCTCGATGGCGTCTTCGATCTTCTGTGCAAACCCGGCCTCAATATCACCCAACACCTTCAGGGCATGGCCTTCGTTCGTCACCACATAGAACGAGGATTGTCCCTCCTGCTTGATGTAGGCCTTGGGCAGGCCAAGCTGGCCGGCACAGTCCAGGTTCCAAGTGATCACACGTTCGTCGTGCGGCATGTCCAGCATGCGCTGAGCAACGCTGGCGAAGTTGTGGAGCGAATTGCTCATGATTCGCAGGTCGGAGGCGTTCTCCGTGGTCTGCGTGTCGTAGTCGGGTTCGTAATCGATGGCCAAGGGTCTGACCAAATCGGCTTTCCCCAGCAACTGGCCAAGCACGTAACACTTGTGCTCGGGGATGTGAATCTCGTTGAAGGCCGTTCCCGCGTGGGTGTGGCCATCGATCGCCACGCCGGCGTCGAAGACCTTGGAGCCCAAGGCGGATCGTTCGTCGATGAGCTTGCGCAGCCGGGCAACCACCGCCGGATCATCGACGTGCCCGCTCGGTTCATCGGCGGCGGGAGCAGGCTCTTCCACCGGCGCCGGCTTCGTTTCCGGTTCGGGAATCGGCTCGGGTAAGACCGGAGCGGGAGTCGGTGCCGCCACGGGCGGCGAGGGTGGTGTGGGCGCGTTGCATCCCGCGAGCATGGCCGCGAGGGCCAGGCCAATGATCCGTTGGCTCATGGTGGTGTCTTCCCCTGTCGGGGAAAGGATACCGGAAAGAGATCTTCACCACTTTTCAAATGAAAACCCTTGTGCTGCAAGGGTTCTTCGGTTTTTCGGATTGGTGGGCATAAGTATTACGTCAAGCCCGCTCGGCTTCGACGTTAACTGATGAGGATTTCAATTATGAGCAAACAAACTGTAACGCTGTATCGAATGACCGCCGACCACACCGGCGAGCACCTCCATGTCCTGTTCCAGGACGACCATCCAACGCTTCCATCGGTCTTGGGGCCGTTGGAACCGGTTGAGGTGGCAGCCGACCATCCCGTGAGGATGGTTGAAAGAGAACGCTGGCTGCATCGATGCAACCTGATGGACCGAGGATGGACCGTGCTGGGGTCAGAGCATACCTTCGGATGAGAAGGGGCCTTCGGGCCCCTTGTTCGTTCTGGCGCTGGTCTTCGACGGATCGAAGTCCCCGCCGATGGCTGGCAACGATCGAGGTCTAAGGGGGCGGGCCAGCTGCCTGCCCAGTGGCACTTGTCGCCAAGCTCTCCACCAAGCCACGAGGGGAGGGCGTTCTGAAACCGGGCCACTTCTCCATTGGGCGCGGTTGCCGGGTGCGAAACCTTGGGTCCACGCGCCCGAGCGCAAGTGCGTTGCACTCCTCCACGGTGTTTCGGCCTCTCTGGCCTCCTGCGCTGCCGCTCCGTTGCTGCCGAGGTGCTGCACGGCCTTTCGTCTCCCCGGATCGGTTCGCGAGCAATCCGCTCGAGCCCAACGGAGCAACACCATGGCCAAGAAGAATCCCCAGCCCGCCACCGACCGCCTCGACGCCTTTCTGGTAGAGGAATACGAAGTCCAGGGCGAGAAGCGTAGCAACTGGTCGAAGATCGGCGCTGCCTGGCCGCACCAGGATGGCAAAGGTTACCGCCTCGTTCTCAACGCCCTGCCAGTCAACGGGGTGGTCGTGCTCCGCCTCCCGGAGCCCCAAGACGCCTGAACCCCACGGGGCCCTTCGGGGTCCCTTTCATTTCCTAAGGGAGAACGCCCGTGACGACCATCAACGCCCAGTGGTGCACCGCTTTCAACGCCGCTCTGCAAGCGCACTTCGCCCTCACCATCCAGGACGCCGGGCTCACCGACACCGAGCTGCCCCGCTACGCCGACTTGGGGCCCAAAGAGGCCGCCCTCACGTTCGGCGAAGACCACGATCTGGACCGCGTCGATCACGGGTGGTTTGGCTAGCCGCTTTGGCTGCCATGCCATGCCCGACGGATGCCACTGCGACCAACTTGGCTCGGGCAGACTGTGAGGTGTGTCACGCAATCGGTAAACTGTGCCCGCGCCAAGGTAGGCGCTATCAGGGGCACCATGAAAAAGTTCGTTCTTCCTCTCGGCTTCTTGCTGCTGTCAGGCTGCGCCACGTTTGCGCCAGCGCCGCCGCGGCAGGTGGCTTTGACCACCACTTTCGATCCCAGCGAAGTTGCTTGGTTCTCTGAGAAAGGCACTGGCGCCATCACCGGCCAAGCCTTCTTCCAGACCCGGGGTGGTCAGCCCAGAACCTGCGCGGGGTTGGAAGTCTCTTTGCAGCCCAAGTCCGGCTATGGTCGCGAGCGCCTGATCGCGCTTTACGGCAGTGCCGAGAGCGGGTATACCACCGTGGGTTCGGCCAACGTGCAGTTCATCCCTGACAGCGCCGATTACAAGCAGGCGCGCAAGACATCGGTTTGCGACGCCCAAGGCAACTTCAGTTTTACGGGCCTGCCTGCAGGAGAATATTTCCTGACCACCGGCATCATGTGGTCCGTTCCCGGTCAAGAGTTCATGCCTCCGCAGGGTGGACTTCTGATGCAAAGCGTCAAGCTCTCGGATGGGGAATCCACCCGAGTCATCATGACCCGCTGAGGTTGGCCTGCCCAAAAACACCACGCCTTCAGCCGGCGAGTGAGTGAAATGGACTGAGTGGGGGGCATTGCGTGCCCCCAAGTCAGTCAGCCAAGAAAGTTGGATGCTTGGTCGCTCCCTTGCCCAAGGGCATTGAATTGTTGAGTCAACGCCTGCAGCCCCTGCTGCAAGGCCGTGTTGTAGGTGAGCGTCTGGTGGCCGGCATGGGCGTCGGCCACTCCCGCAAGAGCCATGTTCCAAGCGACGGGCAGTAGTTGGGGGCTCGGGTGGCTGGCAATGATCGTTCGCAGCCCATACTCCAACGCCTTGAGGTATCCGCGATGGGCTTCCAGATCGACTTCGCAGGCATCCAATCGCGCTGCCAGCTCTTCTAGGGTTTGGGCCATGATCGGGCTCGACAGGGGGGAGATGAGGCCCGATAGTGGCAGAAAGCCGCCAGACTTTTGCGATGAGCATCCTCAACGTTCTGCTGAGTGCCAACCAGCTGGTTGTGACCGTGGACACATGGGCCGAAGACGCGCACAGCGGACTAGCTTCGGCCGGAGCCAAACTGCTCCTCATTCCCCAGCACCAACTGTTGCTGGCGACCCGTGGGTCAGCCCAGTTCTTCCTTCGCATCTACCAATTGTGCCTGGAGGCAAGTTTTCGGGCCGATTTCACGATGGAGCAACTGAGTGCTGAGCTCGGGCTCGTGATCGATCAGCTTTGGCCCAACTACATGAAGGCCGTTGCCGAGGCTGGGTTGCCGGCGGAACACTGCACCACGGAGTTGGTCTTGGGTGGTTGGTCGCCCAAGAACGGCCGGATGATGGCCACGGCCTATGCCAAACACGACTTGACCGTTCCAGCGGTTGTCCAGCCCATAGGAGGACAGCTGGCGTCGCCCGGCGATCCGCTCAGGGAGTGGCCGCCCAGCATGGCCACCCAGGACCTGCTGGTGGCAGCGCAGCTCCAGGCTCGATACCTCAACGCCAGCATGGGGCGGACCGTCGCCGGCGGACGGTTGCTATTGGGCTTTTTGAAGCCTGGCCAGGCGGTGGTCAAAGACTTGGGCCAGATTTAGCCCTGCCAATTTGGTCACTCGGACCGTTCAAAGCATTGCCCCAGTCGAGCGCCGGCTGACGGGCAAGTGCAGCCGCGCCTGCAGCGTGATCGGGCTTTTCTCCCAATTTTTAGCTTTAGTCAAAATAACCCCCTTGTGGGTTTTGCGTGTCGGTGTATCCCGAACGTATGACGTTCGCGATGCGTGCGTCTGACACCGACCAACGGAATGCAAAGGGGGAGAAATGTTCATTGGATTCAGACTGACGAAGCGGCTTGTCGTCAACGTCTTGGTTGCCCTGGTGCTGGCGCGATTGCTTTTCATGGGCATGGACGGCTTGGACCGGTTTTCCGATACGTGGAACCGCACCTTTGGGGCGAGCATGCCCAACGCCAGCGGGTTGCGCGGCGCCGTCAACGGCGCACGCCAGGTGTTCCCGTCTAGGCTGGACGAGTATGCGCGCCAAGCCGAACGGGACGCGGCCCAAAGCACCACGCTCATGGACGTGTTTGCCAGCGTGTTCGGACGCGTGAAAAACGAGGAGGTCATGTTGCCCTCCACCATCAATTCCGCTGGAGGGGAGGGCTCGATCTATGACCGCTACGACCATTGACCTTGAGTGGCTATCCATTCTCTCCGGGTGGTCCTTGCTCAACGACAGCGCGGCCTTGCTGTGCACCCCGGGCCAGCGCTGGGCGGGCTTGGAGGGATTGCTCGTCGGCTACGGCCTCATCGCTGGACAGTGGTTCGTCCTGGCCACCATAGCCGGAGCGCTGGCATGACCACCGTGGGCGCAGTGCTGGCCGCCGTCCTGGCTGCAGCGTTCCTGACCACCGTGCTGGGCCTGGCTGGCATCTTCTGGGTCAATGCACGGCACGCCAGCGGGGCGCTTCGTGTGCGTTACCGCTTACGTGCCCAAATCCTGGCCGGTTTGGCGTTGGCGTGGGTGCTCACCCTGGCGAGGCTGTCCACGTGAGCCGGCCACCTTATGTGCAGATGGCCGTTCGCGTGCCACGGCAGCTGAAAGAGCGGCTGGAACAGGCGGCAGCCCGAGAGGGGCTGCATGCCAGCGAAATGGTTCGCTTGTTGCTTTGCGAGGGCTTGGCACGCCGTGCGGCGATCAATGGGCAGGGGTCCTCACGATCCGGTAGTTGAGCAGCGGCCGAACAAAGTTGGCCGGCGTGGACTTGTCCAACGGTTGGGCGCGCACCTGGTATTGCCCGCTCTCGCACAAGCGCAACAACTCAGCTTCGTCGTAGATCTCGCGCTGGCCATCCTTGGTGTTGCCCATCTTGGCTACCCGGAACGCCACGTTTCCCGTGTCTCGGTCCCTCATCCGCACCGGGACGATCACCCTTCCATCGGGGCGAACCAGGTAGAAGGCTCGGGCAAAACGGTCGCCGTTGGACGCCCTAGCTGGTGAAATCGGGTCAGGCGGCGTGGACGGCTGGATCAGTGCCGGTGCGAGGCAAGACGGAGTTGGCGAGGGCCGTGCTGGGGCCTTGTGGCCCAATGCTTGGCGCGCCAGCAGCTTCTTGCGGCCCGGTTCGGTGGTGACGTCGCCGTCGATCCACGCTTGAAAAGTGCCGTTGGCCGGGCTGGGGTGTGAGGCAAATACCCACGTTCGGCCCTGGGCGCGAAAGGCCACCTCGTTGAGGTCTTGGAAGTCGTTGAATTGCTGGCGCATGAGCGCCTTGACCTCCTTCATGTAGGCATCGGTGGTCCCCAACAAGACCACGCGCTCCACGCTGTCAGGAAGCGGATCCAAGTGGCGTGCCACGCATGTTTTCATCGCTTCCAAAGGCAACGACGAACGCATGGCCTTGGGCATGATGGTGCCACTGCTGACCAGCTTGCCTTTCTCCATCACCGACAGCCCACAGCGCACCAAGGAGGCGGCGCCCATGTGGCGGCTCTCGGCGGTCAGGGCGTCGTTGATCGTTTGCCCACCCAGATCGATCCCAAGCTCGTGCAATACAGCTGCGAGGCGAGGGCGCATAGCACCCGCGAAGGCGACCCCATCGAAGCTCCCGTGTTGGGCGGCGGCAATTTGGGTGGCCCCCTTGGAAAACCCCAGGACCAAGGTTTTAGGGACGCTGGTTCCCCAGTAGCCGGGATTGGCACGGAGGTGCCAGCCTCCCTCTACACGCACATCAAGTCCTGGTGCATGGCATGCGCGGCACGCCTGCCAGCCGTGGTGAGTTGTCATGGGGCCTCCGCATGATCCTTGAAGGCCCATACAGTTAAAGCACGTGCGAGCGGTATGCAAGAGCTTTTTGTCGGCTAAATGTGGCGGAAAAATGGGATGGCATGGGATGGCGTGCAATAGCTGTGTGGCAGCACGGTGTGGAGTAGCCTGACACCATCATACGAAGGTCAATGGCATGGATGATCCGGCTGAATTGAACATGGAAGCGTGGCCGTCTGAGGTGGCCTTCGTGCCCTACGTCGGCCGCGGCTACTGGAAGGGATTTGAGGGGCGCCGCGTCTTGCTACTGGGCGAGTCCCACTACCGGGAGGCTGGGTGGACCGACGACCCAGATATCACTCGTCCTTTCACCCGCGAAACGTTCGGCGACATGGAGACTTGCAACAGGAAAGGTGGTGGCAAGTTCTTTGATGAGCTGGATCGCCTGCTGACTGGTCAAAGCAGACCAAATGTTGTGGATGCCGCCAATGCCTGGCAGCACGTTGCATTTTGCAACTTGTCCCAGTGCTTCGCCGGCACGAGAGCTGGCCACCGTCCGTCTGGAACCGACTTCAACCATGGGGGGCGAGTGCTGGTAGAGGTGGTCCTACCCATTCTCCAGCCAGACGTGATACTCGTTCTTGGGCGCACTGCTTGGCGAAGATTCGATCACGGGAATCCGTCGGACCAGCCAAGCTTCCATGCGAGCCATGCCAACTCCGAGGGCAGGAGGCGGCGCTATCTGGAGGAGCGCAACGTATGGTCTCTCGATTACGGCAACGGATGGGCGTGGATGACTTGGGTCTACCATCCATCCTGGAACGTAGACCGCTGGGAGGATCGTGCCGCAGCTCTGAGGCACCTTTTGAAATGCGGGAGTGAAAGGCAAAGGACATGACGCAAGAATCGTTGAAGGATGCGAACCGTGATGCGCGGGAGCCGCAGACCGCAAAGCGCCTGCCCACGGCGTTGGACATCGCACAGGAGGCCAGAGAGGCCAAGGCCAGCCTGGAATCGAACATGTCCTGCATGGCCCGCATCACTGTTCCCGCCGGCAGTGAGCGCCACCGGGTGACCTTCCAGCTGTTGAGGGCCTCGATGGACTACGGGCGTGCGTTGCTGTTCCTGTTGGAAACCCATCCCATCGATCTTCCAGCGGTGGCCTTGGCAATGCACCGCTCCCAGATTGAGCAATTCCTGCGGGCGGTGTTTGTCCAGTTCCTTGCCGATGACGAACAGCTGGCGGACTTTCTCCAGGAAGATCGCGGCCCCCGAAAGAAGAACGAGAAAGGAAAGTGGGTGGCTATTGCCCTCAAAGACCTGGCCGCGGACGTGGAGCAGGCCATTGCACGCATCGGGCAGGACGATGAGCCTCAGAAGCTGGCTCGGACGGTGACCAATTCGTGGGACCCTCTTTGCGGGCTGGTCCATGGCGGGAAGGCCATTCGGGTGATGTATCAAGATCCCAATGGACAGATCGGAGCGCACGTGCCGGCAGCCATTCTGTTTCAGACCACCGTCAACGCGGTGGCCACCACCAACTTGTGCGTCATTGCAGCACTGACGGCGGTTGGGGTTGGGGCCTTTGAGGAAAGCCCCGTTGTTGAACAGTGCGCCAGCGGGATGTTGCACTACATGCAACGGAGGAAAGCCCGCATGGAAGAGCTGGCCTGGCCGCCTTAAAGGACCGGACGCGTATTGTCGCGCTGCTCTGTATCCCCACCAACGATCGCTGGCGGGGAGAGTTGCAATCGGAGGTCTGCGAATCCTCGGTTTAGGCGGTGTGCCTTCTGGCCAAGGGATTCCCAGGTTGAGTCTGCGGCGTCGGATGGAGGCTTTTCGTTGAGGATCAGCTGGGCCGATGCCTTGAATCTCTCAAGAAGTGCTGCTTCATGCCCCGGTGGGTCCAGTTCAACGCGGCTGCGGGCCTCCGCTGCGTTGAGCTCCAGCATGTTCAGTTCGATCAGCGTGGCCATGGCAATGGCGGACCGGGTGGGCTCCGTCCTATTGCGGCGGCAGAGGTGGGTGATCCATGTCCACATGGGGTCAATTCGTCCTTGTTCGCCGACGCCCTAATCCTTGACGGGCGGCAACAGCTGCTCGATGAGTGCGTTGCGCTTCTTCGGTGGCAGCTCACCCAAAACGCCCAGCAGTTCGGCAAAACGTTCCTGCTGGGCCACGCTCTGCTCGCCCAAAGCCAAGATCGCATCGGCCATCGCCGGGCTGGTCGCCAAGAGATAGGCCGGGGGCACTTCCAAGGCCTGGGCCAGCTCAAAGAGGGCTTCCAAGCTGATCGACATGCCCTCGGATTCATACCGAGAGATGCGGGCCGACGCCGTGTCCTTGTCCATCCCCATCCGCACTCCGACTTCGCGCTGGCTTAGGCCCCGGAGGACGCGGCCTTGGCGCAGACGCGCGGCCACCACGGCTCGGGGAGCGGGCGGGGCGGCGGTCACGGGCTGAACGGATGCAATGCAGGCATGCGGACAGGATGACCCAGAGGCTACGCCCCGGGTAGACTCTACGTGTCGCGTAAGTTGGCTGCAAGATCCCAAATCCATTGGTGGGAACAGGGGGGTCCATGAAGGGAGTTAGAAGGGCCGTGCTGACCGGGGCGTTTGCCCTGACTGCGGCGGCTGGAGTGCAGGCGCAATCGGGGGCTGGATCGGATCTGCTTCGCCAAATCGGCCGAGCCATCCAAGGCACGCCCAAGGTGGTCAGTGATAGGGCAAGGAGCCCTTACCTCGAGCCGGCCGGGACCTATTGGGACCTGGATCAGGAAGGCTTGGAAGGGGTTCAACACCTGCGGGCCGGAGTAACGGCCGTAGGCGGTGGTGGCGTGGACACTTGCGACATGCAGCTGCTCGCGATGGCCCATTCGGCGTATCGAATCGAGGCCGACAAGCGCCAGTGGTGCCTGCGGCAGTGGTGGTTGATGGACACGAAGGTCCACGGCGCCAACGGTGTCTCGGGCGATGATCCGGCTGCCATCGAGCGCCGTTATGGCCCGGCTTTCGACGCGCGCCTGCAGCGCTTCAAGGCCATCCGACGGTTTGCCGTTCGTCCCACGTTCCAAGCCCTGGGGGACGTCGCCTACCGGGCCGACCGTGGGGTGCTGGAGGGATTCATCCCCATGCCACAGGTGTCCGCGGCCGGGCAAAGCGTCACCGGCAAGGGCTTTGTGCCGTGGGTCCACCGAACCGCCGGAGGAGTGTCCAGCCCACCGAACGCCGGCCGCTTCCACCTGCTGGTCCGAATGGACACCCAAGAGGCCGCCAATCTCGCACGACAAGGTCGCAGCTACCGAGACGATCTGGTGGTGTTCTCCGTCAACCGGGTCTGGGTGGAGGGCACGGTGCCAAAAATGGACGTGACGATAGAGAGGGTTCGGCTCGGATACCGCGACGAAACCATCGACGTTGATTTGACCCATACGCAAGGAGCTCCGGCATGAAAGCAACCCTCGTTTCCCTCGCCCTGATCACCGCAGGGTTGGCTGCCTGCAGCAGCAAGGCGGATTTGCCCACCGTTGAGCAAGTCGCCCATGCTTACGAGGCGCATGCCAATGCCAACCTCTCCAGCGAAATGGGGCAACGAATCGAGGTTCGGGGTTGGAAAGACCTCACCGCGGATTGCACCTCCAGTGGTCCCCAGCGGGCCACGTGCGTGACGGGTGGAACGCTGGACGTGGTCGGGTTCCAGGGCGGCCAGCAGTTGAAACCCGATCCCGTTCCCGTGCCGCCGGCTTACGACTTCATCTTTGAGAAGCAACCCACCGGCTGGGTGCCGGTCGGAGCCCAGAAGAAGGGCTGACCTTGCCAGGGCGCGGAATCGCGCTATGCATTGAGGGAACACCACTTCAAGGAGGTCCCATGTCTTACAACGCTCACCACACCCCCGGCGGTCACATGCAGTGGGGCTTGTTGGCCCCGGCCACCGTCATCCTCGGTGGTGCAGGCCTGCTGTTTCTTGCCGGGGCCCAAGAGGTCGGCCAAAACGTGGGCTACGGCTGGCAGGCCGGCCTGGCAGCCGCTGGTGGGGCAGCCGTGCTGCTCCTGCTGGCCTTGCTCTACGTGTTGAACTGGCGCGCGGCCCGTGTGCGCGCGGCAAGGGCAAGCGGGCTACTGGTTTCGCCACGCAAGGGGGGCTTCGGAAAGGGCGCCCTGGTGGGCTTGCTCTGCGTCGTTGCCCTGCAGCTGGCCAGCCTTGCCGTGGGCCTGCTCTACCCGGGCCTGGAAGAGGGCGAGCGAAACTTCTTCACCTCCGTCCCCCCAATGGTTCTGACAGCGCTGATGCCGGTGGCGCTCATCGTCGGTGGCATCGCAGGCAAGCTCTGGCGCTCTACCAGCCTGTAAGATCAATCCATGTCCTTTGGGGCCTCCGCGAGGGGGCCTTTTTTTTGGTTCTTCTCCCATCTGAGGGGAGAGGCTCACGGCCGACCCGCTAGATTGTGGTTGTCGAGACTACAAACTGGGGCC
>NZ_JAPTFQ010000024.1:0-55172 GCF_030985535.1 Stenotrophomonas sp. Sm2128 | reverse complement strand
CCCCCCCCCCCCCCCCCCCCCCCCCCCCCCCCCCCCCAATCACGGGGGGGGGCCCCCGGTGGGGCCGCCACGCCCTTGCGCCCCCGCCAGCCACGGCCGGGGCCCATCCACGCTAGAATTACCCCCTTATCGAGTCCCCCAAGCCGCATATGAGCCACTTCGAAGGCGATCTTCGCACTCCCGAATCGGCGCGCTTCGCCATCCTGGCCAGCCGCTGGAATGCCCGCATCACCGACACGCTGGTCGCTGGCGCTCGCCAGAGCCTGGCCGGCAACGGTATCACCGAAGCCAACATCGACGTGATCCGCGTGCCGGGTGCCTGGGAACTGCCGCTGGTGGCCGCGCGCCTGGCCGCCGCCCATGAACACGCCGCCATCCTCACCCTGGGCTGCGTGATCCGTGGCGATACCCGCCACTACGAACACGTGGCCGACCGCTGCGCCGAGGGCCTGATGCGCGTGCAGCTGGATTTCGGCGTGCCGGTGCTGAACGGTGTGCTGGCGGTGGAACGCGTTGAAGACGCCGAGGCCCGCGCAGGCGGCAGCCACGGCAACAAGGGCGAGGAAGTCGCACTCGCCGCATTGGAAATGGTCAATCTTCTGGAGCAGCTGCCATGAACAAGAACACCCAGGGCAAGCCCTCCGGTAAACCCGTCCGCCGCGATGGCGTCGATCCGGTGCTGCGCTCGCGCGCCCGCCGTCGTGCCGTGCAGGCCATCTATGCCTGGCAGATCTCCGGCGGCAACGCACAGTCGCTGATCGCCCAGTTCGCCCACGAGCAGGCCCGCGAAATCGCCGATCTGGCGTACTTCGAAGCGCTGCTGCACGGTGTGCTCGACAACCGCCGCGACATCGACGAAGCCCTCGGCCCGTACCTGGACCGTGGCATCGAAGAAGTGGACGCGATCGAACGCGCGGTGCTGCGCCTGGCCGCCTACGAGCTGCGCTACCGCCTGGACGTGCCGTACCGCGTGGTGATCAACGAAGCCATCGAATCGGCCAAGCGCTTCGGTTCCGAGCACGGCCACACCTACGTCAACGGCGTGCTGGATCGTGCCGCCGTGGAATGGCGCAAGGTCGAATCGGGTCACTGACCCACTGCGTCCCGCATCGTTCATTGAACGGCGCGGGAATCTGCTTCGGTAGAGTCGACTGTCAGTCGACTGCCTTTCGATCAGCAGTCGTAGTGTCGGACCGGAGAGCAGTCGACTGACAGTCGACTCTACCCCCCAGCCGGTTCACCTGGTCGGCATCCGCGCCCGCCGCCCATCCATGCAACCCGCCGGAACGCCCCATGTCCCTGGCCGAATTCGCCCTCATCGACCGCATCCGCGCCCGTACCCTCGAGCGCGACGACATCCTGCTCGGCATAGGTGACGACGCCGCGCTGCTGCAGCCGCGCGCCAACGAACAGCTGGTGGTCACCGCCGACACGCTCAACAGCGGCGTGCACTTCCCGATGGAAACACCGGCCTTCGACATCGGCTGGAAGACCCTGGCGGTCAATCTGTCGGACTTGGCCGCGATGGGCGCGCGCCCGGCGTGGTGCACGCTGGCGTTGTCGCTGCCGGAAGCCTCTGAAGACTGGATCGACGCCTTCGCCGATGGCTTCTTCGCACTGGCCGACCAGCATGACATCGCGCTGATCGGTGGCGACACCACGCGTGGCCCGCTGTCGCTGTCGGTGACCGCAATGGGCCAGGTCGGGCGTGGCCAGGCGCTGCGCCGCGACCGCGCGCAGGTGGGTGACGACCTCTGGGTGAGCGGTACGCTGGGCGATGCCGCCGGTGCGCTGCGCCTGTGGCAGCAGGGGGCACTGAGCGTCACCACCGCCACCTTGCTGGCCGACTACGAAAGCCTGCGCCTGCGTCTGCTGCGGCCGACGCCGCGCGTGACCCTGGGCCTGCGCCTGCGTGCCTTCGCGCATGCGGCGGTGGATGTGTCCGATGGCCTGCTGGCCGATCTGGGCCATATCGCCACACGCAGCAACGTGGCCGCGCATGTGGATGCCGATTCGCTGCCGATCTCGCACGCGCTGCGTGAGCTGCTCGGCCGCGACGGTGCACGCGACTGCGCACTTCGCGGTGGCGACGACTACGAACTGTGCTTCACCGCCGCCGCCGACCAGCGCGACGCGCTGCACTATTTGGCCGAATCGTTGGACGTGCCGCTCACCCGTATTGGTCGTATTGCTGAGGGGCAGGGCGTACACGTGGATGGCGAAGCCGCCGACGGCGGATACCAGCACTTCGCGTAGCCGCAGCGGTACTGCACTGCTGGGTGCCAACCTTCGGGGTGGGGTCAGATCGATGTTGCTCTGGTAGGTGCCAACCTTGGTTGGCACGAATGTGTCAGCCGCGCGCGCCCAAACGGTCGCGCAGGCACCATTGCTCTGGTAGGTGCCAACCTTGGTTGGCACGCATCAGCCGCTCGCGGCAACACCGTGTCGACCAAGGTCGACACCTACCGAGGCAGGGTGTATCTGAATCGCTCAGCGCTACGCCGCGTGCAACTGCACATCCACATACTCGGCCAGCCCACGGCAGGCCAGCAACAGCCCTTCGCGCGCGCCGTCATCCATGTGCTGGTCGATATCCCCGTCCACGCGCACGCGTTCGGTGGCGTGCAGCAGTTCCAGCAGGAAACTCAGCCCCGCATTGGCGCGGTCGATGCGCGCCAAGGCCAGGCGCTGCCCGGGTGTGCGGTTGCTGCCGGGCCACGGCTGGCCATCGGCGGCATCGCCTTGGCGGATGTACTGCAGGCAGGCCTGCAGGGTGATGGCGCCAGGGCTGTTACCGGTCTGCAGCGCAACTAAGGTGTCTTCCAGCGTGCGGGCCAGGTCATCGGGCAGGCGCGTGGCGGCCTCGCCCAGGGTGGCGAACAAGTGCGGGTAGGGGGAAGCGGTCATGGCGGCGTCCTTGTGCAAGCGGCAAGGGGCCACCCTGCTTAACAGCGAGGGTGGCGGACGGTGCGTGGTTGCAATACCGGTGACCGATGTAGAAACGCCGGCGGGCACGAGGCCCCCGCGCACCGTCCGCCATGTAGGCATAGACGGAATGCCTGCCGACGCCGCCCAGGCACAGGGGAAGGAGGCGACGCCGGCAGGCAAGCGTAAACAACATCGATCAAACGGGATTGCAAGCCCGTGCCACCCGTTGTCGGTGGCGCCACATGATTTGCATGAAGCGCCTGCGCTGCCAATGAGAATTGTTGGAAAGTTCGAAAGCGTTGCAGATGGCCCGCGCGCACGGGAGCGCGTCAATTACGACAAAGCATGTAGAGCCGAGCCCATGCTCGGCTCATAGCGCAATGCACGGGGTTCAGCCCGATCTGGCCGCAAAGCAGCCGAGCATGGGCTCGGCTCTACAGAAGACGGCTCGCGCGTCAGGCTGCGCTCAAGGGGAGATCTTCGCCTCGGCATCACGTGGCGTGCCGTAATCGTCCAGCCACTGGAACGTCACCGACGCGGGCATCGCCGCACCACTCGGAAGCGGCAGACGTACCTGCGCGCCCGGTGCGATCATCTCTGCTTCCACCTTGCGGCCGTCGGGCAGGGTCAGCGTGCTTACAGTCACGTGGTAGGCGCTGGGGTTGCTCACCAGCAGGGCACCGGCCTGCGCACGCCATTGCAGTTGCCCGGCCGCATCACGCGGCTTGCCGGGCAGGCCGGCCGGGCGGTGGAACAGCTTCACCCGCGTGCGCACGGCGAACTGCAGCAGGTTCTTGCCGGCGGCATCGGTGGGTTTGGGCGGAATGTCCAGCAGGTTGAAGTAGAACAGCGATTCACGATCCGTCGGCAGCGGTGTCTCCGACGGGCGCGGCGCGTAAGTAATGCGGTACGCCTGCCCCTGGTGGGCCTGCAGCAGGCGCGGGTCGGCCGGCGTCAGGCGGAAGGGCGTGCGCACGTTCTCGGGGCGTGCATGGCTGTCGCCATCGTCAATCCAGACCTGCACCATGGCGGCCTTGTCGCCACCGTTGGTGGCCTTCACGGTTACATCGCGGCCCTGGGCCGCGTCATGCACGATGCGCGTGCCCTGCAGCGTCACCGCTGCCGATGCCGGCAGCGCCAGGGCGCCAGCGAGCAGCGCGGTCATCCACGTCATTGCACGGATCTTCATCAGGTCGTCCTCCAATAAGGCGCGCCACCACGGGGGTGGCGCGCACGGGTGTGCGTTACTTGTAAAGCACGACGAAATCGCCCGAGGCGTTGGCCGTGCCGGCCGTGGCGTTCTTGCCAGGCGAGGAATACCAGGCGCTGTAGTCCAGTTGGCCCTTGCCGGCAGCCGGGATGTTCACCCACTGCAGCGGGTCCTCGCCCAGCTTCTGGTGGTTGCCTGAAGCGTCGTACAGCGCAACACCCACGTTTGTGGCCGTAGAGGCAGCCGTCAGCGCCAGGTTGCCGGTGCTGCCGTCGGGCGTGCCGCCAAAGCGCACACCTACATCCTGCGCAGCGCCGGAGCCGGTGCAGTCCAGCAGGATGCTGAAGTTCTTCATGCCGGCACGCTCGGCTTCATTCACCCACGCGACGTCCACCTTGCCCATCGGCACGGTGATGGTGCCGCCGGTGGCATCCACCGAGCACGTGCTGGTCATCAGCTCGCCGGTGATTTCCAGCTTCTCGGCGAATGCGGCGGGAGACAGGGCCAGCGCGAGCGCACCGGCGGCAATCAGGTTCAATCGGTTCGACATGGGAGTGTCCTTGGTAGGGAATCAGGGGAATCCGCATTGGACGAGCCAGCGGATGCGCACAGTGTTCCCAGCCGGGCGGCACGTGGATATGCAATTAG
The DNA here is from genome assembly GCF_030985535.1 of Stenotrophomonas sp. Sm2128. Lineage (NCBI taxonomy): Bacteria > Pseudomonadati > Pseudomonadota > Gammaproteobacteria > Lysobacterales > Lysobacteraceae > Stenotrophomonas > Stenotrophomonas sp. Sm2128. Next base: position 50,386 of record NZ_JAPTFQ010000024.1, on the reverse strand, counting down.
TTGCAAGGTGCTTGCAGGGCAGTTGAGTCCGTGCTTGCGGTACAGCGTCCGGTTAAGAAGCGTCATTTCCGGCTGCGACAAGCTGTCGCATGCGGCGTTCGGTGCATCTGCAATGCATTCGATTGACTGCTGTCATTTGTTGAAAACAAGCCTGAATTGCGCCGAAACAGTGGCTTGGCTGGAAACCGCGTGGTTTCGTGGCGCGTTGTCGCTTTGCAACAAATTGCATGGGAAGCCGGTCGCACGCTGTCTACGCTTCGGTCCACTTCGACTACGAGCGATGTCGCCTTCGGCCTCATCGAGTGACGCTAACCATGCACATGCGCCTCCTTCATCTCCGCACGCCGCATCGTTTTGCCAGCCGTCCACTGGGGCTGGCGATTGCCGCCGCCGTGGCAATGGCGATTGCCGGTCATGCCAGTGCCCATGGCGATGAGTCCCTGCAGTTCAGCGAGGGCTTCCTGATTGGTGGCCGGGCCATCGACATGCAGCGCTATGCGCAGGGCAACCCCATGGAGCCGGGCGTGTATCCCCTGGACGTGGTGGTCAATGGCCAGTTCCACGACAAGCGCGACATCACCTTCGTGGCGGCGCCGGCACCTCTGGGGGCAACCCCGTGCCTGCCGGCCGGGCTGGTACGCCAGTTGCCGCTGAAGGAGATGTTCCTGGCCGAGCTGGACCAGGATGATGAAGGCTGCGTCGCACTTCCCAGCCTGATCGACGGTGCCACGGTCGAGTTCGATGAAAGCAATCTGCAGCTTCTAGTGAACGTGCCGCAGGCTGCGCAGGCGCGCGATGCGCGCGGCTACGTGGCACCTGCACAGCGCGACCACGGCGTCACGGCAGCCTTCTTCGATTACAACATCAACCACAGCCGCAACCAGGGCCAGCAGGCGACCTATCTGGGGCTGAACACGGGCGTGAACCTGGGCGCGTGGCGGCTGCGTCACCGTTCGTCCTTCAGCCAGGGCAGCCATGGCTCGCGTCATGATGTGATCAGCAGCACGCTGCAGCGCGATCTTCCGGCATGGAATGCCCAGCTGCTGTTGGGGCAGGGCACGACCGGTGGCGAACTGTTCGAGTCGCTGTCATTCACCGGTGTGCGGGTGGCCAGCGATGAGCGCATGCTGCCGGACTCGCTGCGCGGCTTCGCGCCGGTGGTGCAGGGCGTTGCCGAAACCAACGCAGTGGTGAGCATCCGCCAGAATGGCCACGTCATCCACGAAGTAAGCGTGGCGCCGGGGCCGTTCTCCATCGAAGATCTGTACCCGACCAACTTCGGTGGCGACCTGGACGTCACCGTCACTGAAGCCGATGGCCGCCAGCAGCAGTTCACTGTCAACTTCTCCGCAGTGCCGCAGGCGCTGCGGCCGGGCGCCAGCCGCTTCAGCGTCACCGCCGGTGAACTTCGCGATGCACGCGGTGTGCGTGAAGCACTGCGCTTTGCCGAAGGCACCTACGCACGTGGCATCAGCAACCATTTCACCGCGCTGGGCGGGGTGCAGATTGCCGAAGACTTCCAGTCCGCACTGTTCGGCGGTGCAATCAATACACCGCTCGGTGCGTTCGGTGCCGACGTTACCCATTCGCGCGCACGCCTGGCCAATGGCGAACAGGTGACCGGCAACAGCTTCCGGCTGAACTACCAGCGCTACATCACCGCAACGGGTACCAACTTCGGCTTGGCAGCGCTGCGTTACAGCACGCGCGGCTTGAACTTCTCGCAGCGTATTGGCGAGCGCAGCACGCTCTCGCTCAATGGCGGACAGGTGCGCTATTGGGACAGCGCGCAGCAGCACAACGATCTGCAGCTGCGCTTCCAGACCAGCATGGGCCGCGCCAATCTGAGCCTGTCTGCCATGCGCCTGCAGATGGGCGATGGCCGCCAGGACACCCGCTATGCGGCGACCTTCAGCATTCCGTTGGGCTCGGCCCCGCGCGCACCGCGCTTGAGCACCCAGGTAGCCCATTCGGCACGCGGCGATCAGGGCCAGCTGGGCCTGAACGGAACGCTGGGTGCCGATCAGCAGCTGAGTTACAGCCTGTCTGCCAGCGGTTCCAGTGACGGGGCGGGAAGCGCCAATGCCTACGCGTCCTATCGCGGTGGGCATGGCACGGTCACCGCCGGCTACAGCCGGTCGGGTGATTACAACGCCTTCAACGCCAGCGCGGCCGGCAGTGTGGTGGTGCACCGCGATGGCATCAACTTCGGTGCGCCGGTGGGCGATGGCTTCGCGCTGGTACAGGCAGATGGCGCGCAGGGTGCCCGCATCGGCTACGGCAGCGACGTGCGCATCGGTCGCAACGGCTATGCGCTGCTGCCGCACGTGAGCCCCTACCGCTGGAACCAGATCGAGCTGGACCCGTCGGGCCTGCCGATGGATGTGGAGCTGCTGCAGACCTCGCAGCGGATTGCGCCGACGGCGGGCAGCATCGTGCGGGTTGCGTTCAATGCCAAGCGCGAGCGCACATTGTTCATCGACGCCACCGATGCGCTGGGCCAGCCGCTGCCATTTGCCGCGCGTATCGAAGATGAGACCGGCCGCAGCTATGGCGCAGTGGGCCAGGGCGGTGTGATCCAGCTGCGTGGCGCACCCGAACAGGGCCAGCTGATCGTCGACCCGGACGGCCCACATCGCTGCCGCCTGGAATACACCACCCCGGATGCCCCCGATGCCTATGGGCTGTCGTGGAGCCAGGCGGTGTGCACGCCGCTGCCGGCCCCGAGTAATGGGCTGCAGGCCGCCCTGGATGCGGTCGAAGCCACCTCGTTCTGATGTCCTGATTCCATTCTTTCAACCCAAGGAGTTCTTTCATGAACCTGTTCAACCGCATCACTCTGTGCACCGCACTGCTGGCCGCCGCGCCGCTGGCTCTGGCCGATAGCGCCACCCTCACCATCAGCGGCAAGGTGCTTCCCGGCACCTGCACGCTCACCGCAGCGCCGATCACCTTGGACCCGGTGAAGGCCAGCGACCTGACGCCCGGCGCCGATGCGCAGATCAAGGCCGGGGCGCTGCAATTCGCGGGCTGCGTTGGCGTAAGCAAGGCCGTGCTGTCCTTCGCCGGTACCGCCGCCGACGGCGATGCAACGCGCTGGAAGAACACCGCTGTAAGCGATGCCGCCGAAGGCGTGTCGATCTCGCTGCTGTCCGGTACCACCGGCAGCAACTATCTGAAGGATGGTGACACCGGCATCGATGTGCCGGTGGCTGGCGCCACCGCGCGTTACGACCTGCGTGCCGCCTATTTCCTGCCCACCGGCGAAGCGCCGAGCGCGGGTGAAGTTTCTACCGAGATCGTGGTCACTGCTGACTACGAGTGAGTGATGGCCGTGCGCACGCAACGTGCGGCGGCCACTGTCCATAACGGAGAATGTTGCATGTCTGCTCATGTTCGCACTGCATCTACCGGCATGGTGCTGCGCAAATCGATTCCGGCGAAACTGTTCACTGCCTTGGCGCTCGTTGTGACGGCGGGAGCCGCAATGGCCTGCGAGCAGTATTCAGCGAAGCCGGATGTACTGCTCGACACCGTCTACACATCCCCGCCGTCCGGAGCCAATGTATTCATGGCCGAGGAACGCGGTCGGGCCGCATATGAGAAGTGCTCACTGCCCGGTGGCACGGTGTCGGTCTTCGTGCGGCTGGAGATTCCTGGCTTGGTCTACGTCGGGGACATTCAGTACCAGGGGCGGGCCTACGCTTCCTATGCTACCGGGACTGATTCTGCATTGCTTGCGTTCGACGCGTACTCGAACATTTTTGACCGAAGACCACTGCGCTTGGGTGAGGAGCTGGAACTGCCGTATGAGACCGCTGCGGGGGATGGCTTGCAGAACACCATCAACTACACGGCGCTGGTGTTTTCGCGGGGCGGGCGCATGCGCACGTCCAGCGTGCGGACCGGGCAGGTCTCGCTGCGATCACCGGCACACCCTGAGCTTGATCTGACGTCCTCCTACTATCTGGCTCCCCAGTTTCCCGCAGTGACCTGTCCGCTGCAGGATGTCTCGGAGACGCTCCAGGATGTGCAGTTGGCGGAACTGCCCGTACCGGGTAGTACCGCCAAGGAGAAGCCCGTCGCAGTGCGCATGAGCTGCGGTACGGATGCACCGCGTGCGCAGATCAGCTTGACCGACGCAGGCGACCGGACAAACTCAGGTAGCCAACTGACGCCAACGGCTGACTCGGATGCGAAAGGCGTGCGGGTGCAGCTCCTGCAGGGCGGAAGTGAAGTGAACTTTGGACGTATCTGGGATTTCGAACCCGGCGTGGGTGGCACGCATGACATCGCGTTCACTGCGCGCTACATCCGCACCAACGAGGCGTTGGAGCCCGGGCAGATCAAGGGCGAAGCGGTACTGAATGTCGACTATTGGTAAAGGGGGCAGCGTCGTGGTTCCATGCGGCGTCAGCACATTCAGGCGGTATCTTTGCCGCGGTTTTCCTGGCGTTCTGCAAGAGATTCGATGGCGTGGTGTGGTGGAAGCGATGACGATGAATTGAAATTCGTCAGAGACTCGCTGTGCATCCTGCCATTCCCCGCTGCATGCCACCCTGTGCGTTACCGTACATTCTTCTCGCGGCACTCCTGCTGGTTACAGGGGCCGCGCAGGCATGCGAGCACTACACCGCTTATCCGGATGTTGTAGTTGATTCGGTCTATCTGTCCGCCCCGGTTGCGCCATATGTTTTCATGGCGCAGGAGCGAGGGCGGTCCGCCTTGCGCAAGTGCTCGTTTCCCGGTGGCCCCATTGCAGTGCTCGTCAGGCTGGATGTTCCCGGGCTTGTCTATGCCGGGGAGCTTCACTATGAAGGTCGGACCTACGCGTCCTATGCGTCCTCTCCAGACTCAGCGCTGCTCGCCTTCGATGTCTACTCCAATATCTTTGAGCGAAAGCCGCTTCGTCTCGGGGAGGAGCTGGCGATGGATTACCAGACTTCCGCCGGTGACGGGCTCCAGCACACCATCAACTACACAGCGCTGGTCTTCTCGCGCGGTGGGCGCATGCGCACGTCCAGTGTCCGCACCGGTCAGATCTCGTTGCGATCGCCGGAATATCCGGGCCTGGACTCCAGCGCAGCCTACTACCTGGCGCCCCGATTCCCGGCCGTAACCTGTCCCCTGCAGGATGTTTCGGAAGTGCTCCCGAATGTGCAGCTGGCGGAACTGCCTGGTCCGGGCAGTACAGCCAAGGAGAAGCCGCTGGCGGTGCGCATGAACTGCGGCTCGGACGCACCGCGTGCGCAGATCACCTTGACCGATGCTGGCGACGCGACAAATTCTGGAAGCCAGCTGACGCCGACGCCGGATTCAGATGCGAAAGGTGTGCGGTTGCAGCTCCTGCAAGCAGGCCGTGAAGTGAATTTCGGGCGCATCTGGCGTTTCGAGCCCGGTGCCGGCGGCACGCATGAGATTGCCTTTACCGCGCGCTACATCCGCACCAATGAATCGTTGGTGCCCGGCCTGATCAAGGGCGAAGCCTTGCTCAACGTGGACTACTGGTGAGTGCGTTGCAGTTGCCAGCGGACAATCACGGCCCAATCGATGGTCCTGGACGGGCCAAGAGCAATGGGCGCGTCACCACCCCCTTCGCTTTCTTCTATGAACGCCGATCGCCGGGCTACTGGCAGGAGATTGATCAATTGCACACTGCTACTGACACGCGCCGATGGTTTCGTCGGGTTTTCCTCGCCATGGTAGTTTCCTTGCTGCTTGCCCTGGCGGGCCATGCAAGCAGCTGCACGTTCACCGTACAAGCGCCCATCGTCATCAACAAGAGCAGGCCCGGGCATCCTGACACGGTCCGCATGATATGGGACGACGGAACCAATATCAGTTCCAGCGGTTGCCCCGTTTCCAGTAAGCACTCTCTGGATATGACCCTGGTGGGCCCGGCACTGCGTTGGGTCTCGGATGTGGACTTCACCGCGTATCCCATCCAAGGTCGGCTTCCGCTGTACGAAGTTGGTCCTGATTCGGCGCTGCTGGGATTTGTTGCAAGCGATGGAGACCGTTCGTACTGGCCGCTGCGACTTGGCTCCAACAGTTTTCCAAGTGTTCCTGGCAACACGAATTTCATCGTGATCGCATACGTGTACAGCCGCGGCGAAAGAATGCGGGACTTCCAGACGAAGGTGGATCTGGAATTTTCCTCCGTTGACCATTCGACGATCAATGCAAGTCTTCCCATCAGTGTTGACATGCAGTTTCCTCCGACAACCTGCCCTGTGCGGGACGTCGCGGAAGTGCTACAGGATGTCAGCGTCGCGGAGTTGATCGCGCCGGGGGATACGGCGAAAGACAAGATCGTGGTGGTTCGCATGGAGTGCGGGGCCAACGTGCCGCGCGCGGAACTGATGTTGAAGGACGCGGGGGATGCGGGCAACACCGGAAGCCTGTTGACCCCTACAGCGGATTCCGGCGCCAAGGGGGTCCGTGTACAGCTTCTACGTGGCGGCAGCGAGGTGCAGTTTGGGCAGGCCTGGCACTTCAATCCCGGCACGGGGGGAGTGCATGACCATGCTTTCACCGCCCGCTATTACCGCACCGCGGATGCTCTTGTTCCAGGCATGATCAAGGGGGAGGCAGTGCTCAACGTGGACTACTGGTAGGACCACGTCGGACATCTGCAACGGATTCGATGGGCTGCGTTGACGAGGGTGGGCACGATGAGCTGATTTTCGATGAGGATATTCAATGCGTCTGGCCATCGTCGATTACACCCGTCTTCGCTCACTGCTTGGATCCGTTCTTGCCGGCTTGTCACTGGTATCCGTGCCGGCAATGGCATGCGAACACTACACCGCCTATCCGGACGTTGTGCTTGATACGGTTTATGCAGCTGCTCCGGTACAACCACGCATCTTCATGGATCAGGAAAGAGGGCGCTCATCCTTGAGGAATTGCGCGTTTCCGGGTGGGCCCATCAGTGTCTTCGTGCGCTTGGATGTGCCAGGGCTGACGTATGCAGGCGACCTGCAATACCAGGGAAGAACGTACGCATCCTATGCCAGCTCTCCCGATTCGGTGCTGTTGGCTTTCGATGTCTACTGGAATCTGCTGGATCGAAGGCCGCTCCGCCTGGGTGAGGAACTGGAGATGGAGTTCGACACGACCGCCGGTGACGGAGTGCAGTACGTCATCAGCTATACCGCGCTGGTGTTTTCGCGTGGCGGTCTGATGCGCAGCTCCCCCGTCCGTACCGGACTCATCTCGCTGCGGTCACCAGAGTATCCCGGGCTGGACAGCAGCGGCGATTACTACCTGGCGCCCGTATTGAAGCCGTGAGGATGGCGCTGGGGGCCAGTCGCGCAACCACTACGCCGGGTTGCCAGGCTCAGGTTCCTTTTCACGAAACTTGGTGGCGCATGTGCAGCGGCGGTGTCGCATCCGACATTGCAACTAATTGCATGGTGGGTGTTCATCGCGACATCCACTATGCCGGTCTCGACAAAAGGAGATCCCGACATGCAATCCCATCAGATCCGCTATTCGGCGCTGGCCCTCGCACTGACGGCGGCGCTCGCCGTTGGCATCCCCGTCAGTGCACACGCACAGCAGGTCATTGCAGACGGTGACGCACAGACCCCGGCAGCGGGGGATTACAGCGCAACTGGTGTGGGCAACCCTGCCTTCCATGCGCTCAATGGCGGCAGCATCGTTCCGCTGGGTGCGGTCAACGTGAGTGCCGATGGCGATGGCGCATCCGCGGCCCGTGCCGAAGGTGCTGGCAGTCGTATCGAACTGAATGGCTCGACTTTGGTCACCACCGGTTTTGGTGCCACCACCGCGCTGGCAACGACGGGCGGTGAACTGCATCTGACGGCGACTGACGTCATCAACAGGGGCACCGGCATGGGCGTTGTGGCGCATACCGGCAGCCAGGCCACGCTGCAGGATGTGAACATTCGCATGGAAGGCGTGTCGTCGGTCGGCCTCGCCGGCGGCGGTGACATCAGCATGACCGGTGGCTCGATCTCGGCGATGGGGCTGGGTAGCCGCGCGGTGTCGGCCACCGGGGCGAACATGACCCTGACCGGCGTTTCGATTGAAGGCGAGTCGGGCATCTGGCTGGGTGATAACAACCAGCTTGATCTTTCAGGAAGCGCGGTGAACGCCAGCGGCATCGCGTTGGACATCAATGGTCGCAGCAATGCAGTCACTGTGGCGGACTCCAGCTTCCACAGCACCGGCAACGGGACCGCAACCGTCAAGATGTTCTCCGATTCGACGCTGGCAATGGCCCGCAGTTCCGTCATCAGCGAGGGGGACCGTGCGGTGGGCATTGATGCCCGAACCGGTACGGTGGATCTGGACCGCGTGACTGTGACCACGTCCGGTGAGAGCAGCCATGGCCTGTATGCCGATTTCACTGGCATCGGCGCCGGCCCGATCATCACTGCGCGTGCGGCCCAGATTCACACCACGGGCGCGGGTGCCATTGGTGCGGTTGCGCGCCAGGGCGGCAGCATCCATCTGGACGACAACATCATCCGTACCGAAGGCCAGCAGGCCCATGGTGTGCTGACCGGGGGCAGCGGCGGGATGACGTTGACCGGTTCGCACATTCGCACCGAGGGCGAGGGCGCCTGGGCTGCGGTGATCAATGACAACGGCAGCCTGGGCATCGACGGCAGTGCGCTGGAAAGCGTGCAGCACGGTGGTGTGTGGGTTCGCAGCAGCCGTGACTCCGGTTTGACGCTGTCCAACAACGCCTACGTATCGGGTGGCAATGGCATTGCCATCGCACTGGATGCGGCGGTGGCGGGGCGTTTCGACGTGGTGTTGCAGGGGCATTCGCAGATGGTCGGCGACATCGTCATCACGCCCGAGGACGAGGATGCCGGTCTGGTGCCGCAGTCCGATGTGCACGTGCGCCTGGCAGACGGGTCGCTGTGGCAGGGCACGTCCAACCTGGTGCAGACGATGGCGATTGAAAGCGGAAGCCAGTGGACACTGACCGGTGATGCCACGGTGGGCGAACTGAGCGTACTGAACAGTGGTGTGGCGCTGTCCGACGGCAGTGGCCGATTCAACACGCTCACCGTAGACGGTGATCTGCACAGCGAGGGCGCGACGTTCCTGTTCCAGGGCGCCTTGGGCGGTGACGACAGCGCCTTTGATCGCCTGCATGTGCGTGGCGATACTTCGGGCGATGCAAGCATTGCGGTGAAGAACATTGGCGGCGTTGGCGCTCAGACCACCGATGGCATCCAGCTGATCGAAGTGGATGGTGCATCGCTGGCAACCTATGCGCTGGCCGGCCGCGCCGTGGGCGGCTCCTATGAGTACTTCCTGTTCAAGGGGGGCGTGATAGATCCCACCGATGGCAACTGGTATCTGCGTTCGCAATGGTTCGATGTCTGCAAGGACAATCCGGCCGCGCCGGGCTGTGTGGTGGACCCGGTTGATCCGGTTGACCCCATCGATCCGGTGGACCCCGTGGATCCGGTGGACCCGGTGCCGGTGCTGCGTCCCGAAGCCGGGGCGTACCTGGCCAACCAGTCGGCAGCCATCAACATGTTTTCCCATCGTCTGAATGACCGCATCGGTGCCGTTTCGCTGGATGAAGGCCGTGCCGCATGGGCGCGCGTGGGCCGGCAGCAGGCGGACTTCAGCGCGGTCGGTGGCCAGCTGTCGATTGATGGCAACACCTCGGTGCTGCAGATTGGCACTGACCTGGTTCGCCGGGGCAATGCAGCGTTCGGCGTGATGATGGGCACGGGGCGTGCCGACAGCAGCGCAGTGTCCGATCTGACCGGCTACAGCGCCAAGGGTCGGGTGCGTGGCAGCGCGGTAGGTGTGTACGGCACCTGGATGCAGGCGGCTGACGGTACGCAGGGTGCGTACATGGATGCGAACCTGCAGTACGGCCGTTTCGATAACCGGGTGCAGGGCATTGGCCTGGAGCCGGAGCACTACGATTCGCGCATGGCCAGTGCGTCGCTGGAGACCGGCTACACCTTCAACGTGTGGCAGGGCACCGCCAGCGCACTGTATGTGCAGCCGCAACTGCAGCTGAGCTATGTCGATTTCCGCGCCGATCGCCACGTGGAGAGCAATGGCACGGTGATCGACCATGCCGATGCTGGCGGCCTGAGCGGGCGTCTGGGCGTGCGCGTGTTTGGCCATGGCACTGCAGCCGGCAACACGGTGCAGCCGTACCTGGGCGTGAACTGGCTGCGTGGCAGCGGCACCAGCACGTTGCAGTTCAACGGTGACACGCTGGGCGCAGACGTGCCGCGCAACCGTTATGAGGTGCAGGCCGGTGCCGAGTTGAAGCTGGGCCAGCGCTGGGGCGCGTGGGGGGGCGTGAGCGTGCAGCGCGGTGATTACGGCTACCGCAATGTGGGCGGCCAGCTGGGCCTGCGCATGGCCTGGTAAGCGGACGTGCAGCGGGGTCGGATCCAATTGCCATGGCAATGGGCTCTGCCCCCTGGCTGCTGCCGTAGAGCCGAGCCTACGCTCGGCTCATCGCGATCTGAACGAAGAGCAGCCGAGCATGGCTCGGCTCTACAATCGCGTCGCTCCGGGACCGGACCTGAACGATGTCCATGTCTGTCGCGATTATCCATTGAATGACTGCGCAAACGGTGGCGATGCTGCCGCCCTGTCTTCTGCCGGTTGCCTGCATGTCCCCTCCCGAACGCTCCCACAACGCCGCCATCGATGGCCTGCGTGCATTGGCGGTGCTGGCCGTCGTGGTCTTCCACACCAATGCGACGTGGCTGCCCGGTGGCTTCACCGGTGTGGACCTGTTCTTCGTGGTGTCCGGCTTCGTGATCAGCCAGTCGTTGGCCTCGCGCACCCATGCGTCGCTGGGCGCGATGCTGCTCGATTTCTACCGGCGCCGTGTGCTGCGCCTGTTGCCGGCGTTGCTGGTGATGCTGATGGCCACCTTCGTGCTGTCGGCGCTGTTCATTCCCCGCGCGTGGCGCAATGAGCAGTTCGACCAGACCGGCTGGGCCGCGCTGGTCGGCTTCAGCAACATCGTGCTGGCGGGCCAGCAGGACGATTACTTCTCACCGGGCGCCGAACTCAACCCGTTCCTGCATACGTGGACGCTGGGTGTGGAGGAGCAGTTCTATCTGATCTTCCCGCTGCTGTTCTTCGTGTGGCTGCGTGGGCGTGAGCGCTGGCCGTGGTCGCGTTGGCTGTTGCCGGTGCTCACCCTGCTGTCGCTGGCGTGGGCAGGCTGGCAGGCGCAGACGGCGCCGGCGGCAGCGTTCTACCTGCTGCCGGCGCGGTTCTGGGAGCTGGCTGCGGGCGCGCTGCTCTACCAGTGGATGCGCACGCGTACGCCGGGCCGGAGCGGTGATGCGGTTGCAGTGGTCGGTCTGGTGCTGCTGGGTGCAGGCGTGGTGATCGCACCGCAGCTGGCGATGCCGGTGCCGGGCGTGCTGGCCACCACGGCCGGTACGTTGATGCTGTTGGCGAGCGTGTCGGCACCAGGTACATCGCGCATTGAGCGCGCGCTGGGCTGCGCACCGCTGGCCTACCTGGGCCGGTTGTCCTATTCGCTGTACCTGTGGCATTGGCCACTGCTGGTGCTGCTGCGCTGGACGTATGGCCTGCATGGCGTCGCGCTGTGGCTGTATCCGGTGTTGTTGCTGGCGGTCTCCGCCGTGTCGTATCACTTCATCGAGCGTCCACTGCGGAATGCGGCATCACTGCTGAGCCTGGCACCGGCCAAGGTGCTGGGGATGGCGCTGCCAGTGGTCGCGCTATGCGGCGCAGGCGCCTGGGCCACGGTGGAGTACCACGAGCAGGTCTCGCTGAGCGTTACCCGCGACGGCTATGCATGGCAGGCGCGCCGCTACCCGGCCTGGCGACCGCTGGAGCCGGTGAGTGCGCCAGCGCTTGAAGGGCGGCGCCTGTTCGTGGTGGGCGACTCGCATGCAGCGGCGTATCGCACCATGACCAGCATGGTCGCGCGCCAGACCGGCATGGAGGTGCGCCAGCAGGATCGCGGCGGTTGCAGCTTCGTCAACCTGCTGCGGGCCAGCCCGGCCGACTGCCAGGACTTCATTGAGGACGCGCTGTCGACCATCGAGAGCGAGGCACGTCCTGGTGACATCGTGCTGCTTGCGGCATTGCGCATGCCGGAGCTGCGCGGATTCGACTGGCAACAGCAGGATGCGCAGCAGGTCTATCGTCAATTGCTTGCCGAGCGTACCCCGACCGATGCGCAGGCCGCGCACGATGAGGCTGATCATGTTGTTGGGCGTTTGCAGACGCTGGGCGTACACGTGGTGATCGACGCACCGCTACCGCTGTTCAAGGCAGGTGCATACCGCTGTTCGGACCGGTTCAATCGCCGCAATCCGGCTTGTGCCGGCGGTCTGAGCATGCCGCGTGCGGACCTGGAAATGCTGCGCGTGCCGCAGATGGCACTGCTGGCGGACCTGGTCGCACGTTACCCGTCACTGACCGTGTGGGATCCGCTGCCGTTGCTGTGCGGGCCAGACACCTGTTCGGCGGTGGAAGACGGTGAACCCCTGTTCTTCGACAATGACCATCTGAGCGGGCACGGTAATCGCGTGCTGTTGCCCAGCTTCCGCCAGACCCTCATCGACAGCGTAGGCAGCGCGCCCCGGTAGCGCCGGGCATGCCCGGCGGCGTTCACACCGTCGGCAGCACCTTGCCCGGGTTGAGGATGCCATCCGGGTCCAGCGCGGCCTTGATCGCACGCATCGTCGCCAAGGTAGCCGGGGTGAAGGCCTGCGCCATGAAATCGCGCTTGGCCAGGCCGATGCCGTGTTCGCCGGACAGCGTGCCACCCAGTGCCAAGGTCAGCTCGAAGATCTTCGGCAGTGCGGCATGCGCGCGCGCGTTCTCTTCGGCATCGTCCGGGTGATAGAGGATGTTGACGTGCAGGTTGCCGTTGCCGGCATGACCGAAGGTGACGATGGTCAGCGTGTAGTCGCGTGCCAATGCCTGCACGCCAGCCACCAGCTCTGGAATACGCGACACCGGCACCACCACGTCTTCATTGATCTTGCCGGGCGCGACGGTGCGCAGTGCCGGCGACAGTGCCTTGCGCGCGGCCCACAGCTGGTCGCGTGCACGGCCTTCCATCGCCACGTCCAGTTCGATCATGCCGTCGCCTTCAGCGGCGCTGGCCAGTGCCTGCAGCAGATAGGGCAGGGTGTCGTGGTCACCATCGGCTTCCACCAGCAGCATCGCACCGGCCTCCGGCACGTCGGCACCGTTCAGCCGCAGCAGCTCGAGGCTACGTGCGTCCATGAACTCCAGGCGGGTGGGTACTACCGGCTGCGACATCAATCGCGATACCGCGGCTGCGGCGGCATCGGCATCGCGGCACAGCACGCGCAGCCCGGCCTGGCTGACCGGCAGCGGGGTCAGTTTCAGCGTGGCTTCCACGATCAATGCCAGCGTGCCTTCGCTGCCCACCAGCAGATGGGTGAGGTCGTAGCCAGTGGCGTCCTTGGTGTAGGCGCCGCCGCAGCGGATCACATCGCCGGTGCCGGTCACTGCCACCAGGCCCAGCACGTTGTCGCGGCTGGTGCCGTACTTCACCGCGCGCGGGCCGCCCGCATTGCAGGCCAGGTTGCCACCGACGCTGCAGATCTCGGCGCTGGAAGGATCCGGCGCCCAGAACAGGCCATGCGGGGCCAGTGCCTGCTGCAGGGCGCCATTGAGTACGCCCGGTTGCACCACCGCGCAGCGATCGCCGGCGCGGATCTCGACGATGCGGTCCATGCGGGTGAACGACAGCACGATGCTGCCGGGCAGCGGCACGGCCGCGCCGGTGGTGCCAGTGCCGGCGCCACGTGCGACCAGCGCTACGTGATGGGCCCGGCATGCGCGCACCAGTGCCTGCACCTGTTCGATGCTGGCAGGCTGCGCGACGGCGGCGGGGCGTTGATGACGCCACGAGTTGTCCTGCGCGTTGGCCTCCAGCGCGCTGTCATCCATGCGCCAGCCCTCCGCGCCCAGCAGGGCGGACAGTTCGGCAACCAGGGCAGCAGGCAGGGCAGGACTCATGACGGATCTCGTGGGGCAGCAGGAGCGGGTTGGATCAGTTTCCAGGCAACAACGGCGCCAGCCAGTGGCAGCCACACCCAGCGCAGTTCCGACAGCAGGGTGGCCAGGCCGCGCGCGCTGAAGAACTGTGGGGCGAACGGTGAAACGCGGATCGGTCGCCACGGCGCGAAGAAGCGTTGTTCGCTCCAGGGCCAGGCGAGGGCCACGCCGAGGCCGCCGGAGGTCATCGCATCCAGCAGCGGGTGGCTGGCAGCGCAGACGAAGACGAATACAGCGGCTTGTACGGTCGATGCCACCGTTGGCCCTGCCTTGGTAGGTGCCAACCTTGGTTGGCACGAAGCCGCCGACCAAGGTTGGCGACTACCGGAGCTGTGTGGTGCCGACCAAGATCGGCGGTTACCAAAGAACGCCAGCACCGCGGCGAATGCCGCCAGCACGCCGGCAAACAGCAGCGAATGGCTGGCGCCGCGATGGCCGAACGCATCGGCGTAGGGAATGTGCAGCGCGAAGGCCAGTACATCGGCATCGGGCAGCATCGCTGCAATCACGCCGGCCGCCAGCAGGCGCGGCGGGATGCGGCCGCGATCAGCGGCGCACCACAGCGCCAGCGGCACAGCAGCATGGGTGATGATCGAAGGCATCAGTCACACACCGTGGTCGTGCCGGCCTGGCTGCGCTCTGGCAGGTGCCAACCTTGGTTGGCACAGAAGCGCCGACCAAGGTCGGCCTCTACCAGAGCGGACGGTACCCATCAGCAATCATCCAGCCGGAACGCATCACGCAGCCACCGCAGCTGCGGCGGCTCGCCGGTGGCGTCGACCACATCAAAACGGCAGGGTGCATTGGCCAGCGCCGGGTTGTCCTGCAGGTACAGCTGCGCGGCGTGCGCCAGGCGTCGGCACTTGCGCACATCCACCGAAGCGGCACCGCCACCGAAATCCGATCGCGCGCGATAGCGCACTTCCACGAACACCACGGTGCCGGCATCGTCCATCACAAGGTCCAGTTCACCGCCGCGATAGCGCACGTTGCGCGCACGCGGCTGCAGTCCCGCCTGTTGCAGATGCTGCTCGGCGGCGGCTTCCACCGCCGAGCCACGTTGGCTGCGCTCAGCGACCACCGACGATCGGCATCGGCCGGCCGCCATTGAAGGTGGACCATGCCGGCTGGCGCAGGATGTTGCCGTTGCTGTCCAGGAACAGGGTGCCGGTGGCACCGTCCAGGCCGCCTTCGTTGGACAGCTTGTCCAGATAGGCGGTGATCTTCCAGGCATCGGCGCCGAACGCGAACAGGCGGCCGGCTGCACCGCGTGCGCTGGGCAGGGTGCTGGCGACCTGGCTGGCCGACGGCAGGCCCGACACGCTGCGCACGTTCCAGGCCTCATTCGGGTAGACGATGCCGTCCAGCGCCACGTCTTCTTCCACCTTGCCGCTGCCGATGGTCAGCTGCGAGGTGCCGACGCGGGTGGCGCCGCCGGCACCGGCCAGCGCCAGCTGCGGCGCCAGCAGGCGCGCCTGCGGCGCACGCACGGCGAGGAATACGGCATCGACCTGGCCGGCATTGCGCACCTGCGCACCGACATCGCCGACTGCATCGCTGACGCCGATGGTGGCCACCACCTGGCCGCCACGCTGGGCGAAGCGCTGGGCGAAGGCGGCGGCGGCACGGCGGCCGGTATCGTCGGCGCTGTTGATCACCAGCGCCTTGCCGCGCTCGCGACCACGCAGGTATTCAGCGGCGACGATGCCGTCATCTTCCGGTGCCAGCGAGAAACCGGCGCTGCCGGCCGGCGGCCCATCCTTGCCACGGTTCAGCGCCAGCACCGGCACCTGCAGCTGCTTACGGCCGTACACCGCGTCCACTTCGTCGCGGCCCAGCGGGCCGACCACGAAGTCGGCACCGGAGGCCACGGCCTTGTCATAGGCGGCGAGGGCACCGGCCGGGGTACCCGCGGTGTCGATGAAGTTGATGTCCGGGCGGCGGCGGGTCTCGCCGTAGTACGCGGCCAGCAGGCCATCGCGCACCGGCTGCGCGGCGGTGGCCAGGCGGCCGCTGAGCGGCAGCAGCACAGCCAGCTTGGCCGGCGGGCGGTAACCGTCGCTCATCGCCGGCGGGCGCTTGCTGGTGTCGAACTGGGCGGCGCCATCGCGGTCGAACGGTCGCGGCAGCGGCAGGCCGCGTGCGATCAGTGCGCGGCCGGCGAAGTTGTACAGCGGGTCGTTGGCCGGCAGGGCGGCGGCACGGCTGCGCAGGGTGGCGTCGTCGAGGGTACCGAGCAGGCCGGCGATGGCGGCCTGGTTCTCGCTGCGCGCACTGCCGGTCAGGCTGGCATGGGCGCGGGCGCGTTCGGTGGCAGCGCCGAAGGCATCGCCGGTGCCCTCCAGCGCAGTGGCGCGGGCCAGATACCAGCGCGTCCGCAGTGCCGGCAGAACGTTGTCGCCGTGGTCCTTCAGCAGGGCCAGGGCCTGCCCCGGCTGCTTGTCGGCCAGCGCCAGCTCGGCACTGGTCAACTGGTAGCGCTGCAGGCTGGCGCCGGTCAGCTGGCGGGCGGTGAGCTGGCCCAGCAGGCTGCGCGCGCGGGCGCTGTCGCCGGCCAGGTGCCAGGCCCAGGCCGCATCGGCCAGGGCATTGGCGCGGGCTCCGCCGCGCAGGGTGGCAGCCAGGCCTTCCAGCTGCAGTGCGGCGTCGCGCGGCTTGCCCTGGTCGATCAGCGCCAGCGCCTGGCTCTGGGCCGGCGATTCGGGCGCGCTGGTCAGGCTGGTGGTGGCGCAGCCGGCCAGCAGCATCAACGACAGCGACAGGGCGGAGATCCGTGCGGCGGGCTTGTTCATGATCGGGTCCATGCGATGAGGGCAGCGGCCTTGGCCGGGTACACGCTACGATTCTACCCTTGCCCCGTGAGTACCGCTGAAATGAGTGTGCCAACCCTGTACGTCGTCGCCACCCCGATCGGCAACCTGGCCGATCTGAGCCCGCGCGCGCAGGAGGTGCTGCGCTCGGTGGCGGCCATCTGTGCCGAAGACACCCGCCGCAGCGGCCAGCTGCTGTCCCATTTCGGCATCCAGCAACCGCTGGTGGCCCTGCACGAGCACAATGAGGAAGCGCTGTCGCAGCGCCTGGTCTCGCGCCTGCAGGCCGGTGAGTCGCTGGCGCTGGTGAGCGATGCCGGTACCCCGCTGGTCAGCGATCCCGGCTTCCGCCTGGTGCGTGCCGCGCGTGCGGCGGGCATCAAGGTCAGCCCGATTCCCGGCGCCTGTGCCGCCATCGCCGCGCTGAGCGTGGCCGGCCTGCCCAGTGACCGCTTCAGCTTCGAGGGTTTCCTGCCGGCCAAGGCCAGCGGCCGCCGCGACCGCCTGCAGGCGCTGGCCGGTGAAGTACGCACGATGGTGTTCTACGAATCCTCGCATCGCATCGCCGAGTCGCTGGCGGACATGGCGGCGATCTTCGGCGGCGAACGCCCTGCGGTGCTGGCGCGTGAGCTGACCAAGCTGTTCGAGACCGTGCTCGATGGCGACCTGGCTGGACTGCTGGCGAAGGTGGAAGCTGACGAAAACCAGCGCAAGGGCGAGTTCGTGGTGATGGTGCAGGGCGCTGGCGACGACGAGGAAGCGCAGCTGGCGCATGGCCGCCGCGTCTATGCCAAGTTGAGCGAGCATCTGCCGCCGTCGACCGCCGCCAAGCTGGCTGCCGAGCTGACCGGCGCACCGCGCAAGGCGCTGTACGGAAGCTGATGGATCGTGCGGACCAAGGTCCGCACCCACCAGAGCGGAATCCGCATCCACCAAAGCAGCGGAATCGGTAGATCCACGCCATGCGTGGATGGATGAACCGGATGCCGCGATCAGCACGGCAGGAAGGGCGTGCGTAGGCTAGAATGTGCGCTGGCGGAGCCGGCCAGACAGTCGCGTCATCCCTTCGGGGGTGCCGAGGAAAGTCCGGGCTCCATAGGGCAAGGTGCCAGGTAACGCCTGGGCGGCGCAAGCCGACGGAAAGTGCAACAGAAAGATACCGCCTACGTCTTCTTCGGAAGGCCGGTAAGGGTGAAATGGTGCGGTAAGAGCGCACCGCGAGTCTGGCAACAGACCGGCACGGCAAACCCCACCTGGAGCAAGACCAAATAGGGATCCTTTGGCGCGGCCCGCGTTGGATCCGGGTAGGTTGCTTGAGCGTTGCGGTGACGTAACGCCTAGAGGAATGACTGTCCACGACAGAACCCGGCTTATCGGCCGGCTCCGCCTCTTTCTTCTACATGCGTGCTTCCATATGGGTGAACCGCGCATCGGTAGTGCCCGGCGGAGATGAACTGCTCGAACCGTTCACACCACACCACCACGGTGGTGTAGTCGTCCACGTCCACGTTCGCAGGCACCTCCACCAGGAAACGGTTGAAGGTCTTCACCTCGCCGATGCGCTGGGCCTGTGCCTTGATCTTCAGGAAATGGGCCTTGTTGTCGACGAAGTCGCGCACGAGGTAGACCTTGTAGTCCGGCCCCGGGCCCATCTTGCCGTCGAACGCGACCTGGCGCGGGCTGACGCTGACCTTGCCGTCGGCCCAGTGCACGGCGTCGCTGCCCTTGAGGTCGCGACGGAAGGTGGTGTGGTAACGGGCGTCGCCCATCGCCGCCTGTACCTGCGCGACCGGCGGGTCGTCGGGAGCGATCAGGATCGGCAGCAGGTAGATGCCAAGGCCGAAGCCCAGGCCGAGGGCGAGCAGGTGGGTGACGACAAGTACGAGAACGCGGCGCATCGATGACTCCCTGTGGATCGGTGAGGCGCGCGGCAGGACCGCGCCAGATCATCGTGTGGCGCGCGTGCAGACATTTATAGACACAGAAAACAGGTACAGGGTCAGAAATCGACCTGGCTCTGGCCCAGGGCGACGCCCTGCGGGCCAAAGCGGCGCTCGTGGATCTCGCCGTGGCCGTCGGCGTCGATCAGCAGCACGGTGCTGGCGCGGGTGCCGTAATCGTCGCCGCGGATGAAGGCCGGGCTCAGCCAGCGCTCGCGTTCCAGGCCGATGCCGGTGTCGGGCAGGTCGCTGTCGGCGGGGCGATGTTCGTCGGCCAGCGCGGCCCAGAGTGGGGTCAGGTCCTCATCGCCGGCCTGCAGCCACGCCGACAGCGCATCCATCAGCCGTCGGGTCTTCGGCCAGGGCGCGTCCAGCGCGCCGTTGGACATGCCATGCACACCCGGGCCCAGGCTCTGGCGCTCGGCGGGGTGGTTGCCCAGGTACTCGAGGCTGTCGCCATCGGCCAGCAGCAGGTTGAAGGGCGCATACGCGCCCGCCACGGTGGCCAGCCGGTCGATATGCACGGCGGCGGGGTCGCGGCCGCGCAGGAAGTCGGCTACCAGTGCACCCCGGGACGGGCCGGTCTGTGCGGCCAGCGGATCACGGACATTGGTGACCACGGCCATGCGGCCGCCGGCGCCGACGCCGGCCCAGCCACCGCCGGAGCGCAGGTCGCGCCCTCCGATGACGGAGGTCTCATCCTGCCAGGGGGCCAGCGCCGCAGTCGGGCGGGCGTGGAACTCATCACGGTTGCCGGTCATCACCAGCCGCCAGCGCGGGTGGTGCATCCAGCCAAGAGCGAGCAGGCACATGGCCTCATTGTGCATCGTTTGCGCAGTCCGGCGGCGTTTCCGGCCGGTTCCGGATGAATGCGCGGGCGATGTTTCACGCCTTGTCCACAGCCCTGAACTTCCGTTCAATCTCAAAAATTGAGACGGATCAGCAACTTGTGGATAAGCCTTGAACAATTCTCTAAAGGTTGTTGCAAGCCATTGATGCGGCTGGCGATTTCCCCGCTGAAAAGTTGTTGACAACCCTTCGGCCGCTGCTAAGGTGGGCATCAGAGGGAAATCCGGGTGTTTTGTGGGTTTTCGTGGTTCAATGTTTCACCGGGCGAAGGATAGGTGCACGCGTCGTGTTCCAGGGCGAGACGGCCATCACAGTTGACGATAAAGGGCGCATGGCGGTTCCCACCGCTTACCGCGACCTCGTCGCGCGCGCCAGCAACAACCGTCTCGTGCTGACCTACAACCCGTTCGAAGCCGGCTGCCTGTGGCTGTATGCAGAGTCGGAATGGGAGCGGGTCCGCGACGACGTCATGTCCAAGCCCAACACCCAGCGCGTCGTGCGCCTGTTGCAGCAGAAGCTGGTCGGCTCGGCCGCCCATCTGGAACTGGACGGCAACGGTCGCATCAGCATCCCCGCCAGCCACCGCGGTGCGGTGGGCATTGAGAAGAAGGCGGTATTGCTCGGTATGGGCGACAAGTTCGAATTGTGGAGCGAGCAGGCGCATCGGGCCCTGATCCAGCAGACGTTGTCTGACGAGGATCTGGGTGATGGGTTGCTCGACCTGAAGTTGTGAGCCGGGGTGCCCGGATGCGCCCAGAAGCGCAGACCGGTCACCTTCCGGTGTCGCAGTCGCCGGCGGTGCACCTGCCGGTCCTGTACACCCAGGTCCTTGAAGGCCTGAGGGTGATCGAAAACGGACGTTATCTGGATGGCACGTTCGGTCGTGGCGGTCATGCACGTGGCGTGCTCACCCAGCTCGGTCCCGAGGGGCGCCTGCTGGTCATGGACAAGGATCCGGAAGCCATCGCCGTTGCCGAGCGCGATTTCGCGCCGGACCCGCGCGTGTCCATCTTCCGTGGCAGCTTCGCCCAGCTGCTGCAGTGGGATGCGACGGCCGAAGGCCTGGACGGCGTGCTGTTCGACCTGGGCGTGTCGTCGCCGCAGCTGGACGTGGCCGAACGTGGCTTCAGCTTCGGCAAGGACGGCCCGCTGGACATGCGCATGGACCCGGACAGCGGTGAAAGCGCCGCGCAGTGGATCAACCGCGTGGAAGAGCGCGAAATTGCCGACGTGCTGTGGACCTATGGCGAAGAACGCCAGAGCCGCCGCATCGCCCGTGCCATCGTGGCCCGCCGTGAGAAGCAGCCCTTCTCCCGCACCGCCGAACTGGCCGAGCTGATCGCCTCGGTGATGCCGCGTGGGAAAGACAAGATCCACCCGGCCACGCGCAGCTTCCAGGCCATCCGCATCCACATCAACCGCGAGCTGGCCGATCTGGAAGCCGGGCTCGATGCGGCCGTGGAGCGGCTCAAGCCCGGTGGCCGCCTGGCGGTGATCAGCTTCCATTCGCTGGAAGACCGCATCGTCAAGCAGTACATGAACCGCCTGGCCAAGGCGCCGCCGGCCAACCGCCGCCTGCCCGAGGCGGTCGCGTTCGTGCCGACGCTGGACCTGATCGGCGGTGCCATCAAGGCCACCGACGAAGAGCTGGCCGCCAACCCGCGCGCCCGCAGCGCCGTGCTGCGCGTGGCCCAGAAGCGGGAGGCCGACGCATGAGCCGGCTGCTGCTGATCATCCTGCTGGCGTCCACCGTGGCCTCGGCGATCGGCGTCGTGTTCGTGCGTCACCGTCACCGGCAGACGTTCATCGAGTTGTCGCGCGCCGAGCGCAAGCGCGATGACATCAATCTGGAATTCGGCCGCCTGCAGCTGGAGCAGGCCACGCTGGCCGAAGCCAACCGTGTCGATCGCATCGCCCGCGAGAAGCTCGGCATGAAGTTCCCCGAGGCCGCCGACATTGTGGTGGTGCGGCCATGAGCAAGACCGGCCGCAACCGCCCGCGCAACGCCTTCAACCTGCGCCAGCGCCTGCGCTGGGTAGCGCTGGCGCTCGGCCTGTGCTCGGTGTCGCTGGTCGGTCGTGCCGCCTACGTGCAGATCATCAACAGCGACTTCTACCAGCGCCAGGGCGAGGCCCGTTACCTGCGCGAGCTGCCGATCAAGACCTCGCGCGGCATGATCACCGACCGCAACGGCGAGCCGCTGGCGGTGTCCACCCCGGTCGCCTCGATCTGGGTCAATCCGCAGGACCTGCTGCGTTCGCCCGAGCGCATTCCGGAGCTGGCCCAGGCGGTCGGCATGTCGGTGGATGAGCTGAGCAGCCGCTTGTCGCAGAAGTCGGACAAGGAATTCATGTACCTGCGTCGCCGGATCAATCCGGACGAGGCAGAGAAGGTGGTCGCGCTGAAGATTCCGGGCGTGGCCGCGCAGCGCGAGTTCCGCCGCTTTTACCCGCAGGGTGAGGCGATGGCGCACGTGCTGGGCTTCACCAACATCGACGACCGCGGCCAGGAAGGCCTGGAGCTGGCGTTCGACGAATGGTTGCGCGGCAAGGCTGGTGCGAAGCGGGTGATCCGCAACCGCAAGGGCGAGACCGTCGAGAGCGATCTGCTGCGCGCCGCCGAGCCGGGCAAGGACCTGACCCTCAGCATCGACCGCCGCATCCAGTACCTGGCGTTCAAGGAACTGCGCAACGCGCTGGTGGCCAACAAGGCAGCGGGCGGTTCGATGGTGATCATGGACGTGACCACCGGCGAGATCCTGGCCATGGTCAACCTGCCGACCTACAACCCGAATTCGCTGACCGGCGCGCTGCCCGATGCGCGCCGCAACCGTGCGGTGACCGATCTGGTCGAGCCGGGTTCGACGATGAAGCCGTTGACCATCGCTACCGCGCTGCAGGCCGGTGCGGTGACCAAGGACACCATCATCGATACCAATCCGGGTTACATGACCCTGGGCCGCTTCACCATCCGTGACGTGCCGCGCAACAACGGCGTGCTGAACGTGACTGGCGTGATCACCCGCAGTTCGAACGTGGGTGCGGCCAAGGTCGCGGCGAAGATGCCGGACCAGGTGTTCTACGACGGCGTGCGCCGCTTTGGTTATGGCTCGGTACCGCACAGCGGTTTCCCCGGTGAATCCGGCGGCGTGGTGCTGCGCCCGGCGCGCTGGTCGGGTACCACCAAGACCACGATGTCCTACGGCTACGGCCTGAACGTGACGCCGCTGCAGATCGCTACCGCCTATTCGGCACTGGCCAACGGCGGTCGTCTGATCGCGCCGACCTTCGTCAAGGGCCAGCGCAATGAAGGCCAGCAGATCATCGACGAAAACGTCGCCAGGCAGGTGGTGGCGATGATGGAAACCGTGGTCACCCAGGGCGGCGCCAAGCAGGCGGCGGTGCTGGGCTATCGCGTGGCCGGCAAGACCGGTACTGCGCGCAAGGCCGGCCCGGGTGGTTACGAGCGTGGCCATTACAACGCGCTGTTCGCTGGCGTGGTACCGGCCACCAACCCGCGCTTCGCCACCGTCATCGTCATCAACGATCCGCAGGCCGGCAAGTTCTACGGCGGCCTGGTGTCGGCGCCGGTCTACCACAACGTGATGGAAGGCACCCTGCGCCTGATGGACGTGCCACTGGACGACCTGCAGTCGTGGCTGGCCGCACAGCAGTCCGGCAAGGTTGGCCACTCGGCCTCGATCCTGCCTGCGCCGCCGGCCGAGACCGCGCTGCCAGTGGATGCCGCCGCTGAATTCGATGCTGCGCTGCCGAGCGCGCACGCCCAGACGCCGCCCACTACGGGAGGCACGCAATGAGTCCTTCGATGTTGCTTTCGCAGTTGCTTCCGGATGTTGCCCTTGCAGGGCACGACCCCGTTCTGACCGGCCTGGTGCTGGACAGCCGCGCCGTGCGTCCCGGCAATGCCTTCGTCGCCATCGCCGGTTTCGGCGCGCATGGCCTGGGCTTTGTCGAGCAGGCCCGCGCCGCCGGTGCCAGCGCCATCCTGTTTGAACCGCCGGCGCCTGCCGAACTGCCGGCACCGGCCGATGCGATCGCCGTGCCGGGCCTGCGCGCACGCATGGGTGCGATGGCCGACCAGTTCCATGGCGCGCCGTCGCGGGCGATGGCGATGGTCGGTGTCACCGGCACCAACGGCAAGACCTCCACCGTGCAGCTGCTGGCCCAGGCCTGGCACCTGCTCGGTACGCCCAGTGGCAGTATCGGCACGCTGGGTGCCGGACTTTATGGCGCGGTCGAGCCGACCGGCTTCACCACGCCGCTGGTGCTGCAGATGCATGCGCTGCTGGCGCAGCTGCGCGACGCCGGTGCGCGCGCGGTGGCGATGGAAGTCAGCTCGCATGCGCTGGACCAGGGTCGCGTGGATGCCGTGCACTACGACGTGGCGGTGTTCACCAATCTCACCCGCGACCATCTGGACTACCACGGCGACATGGCCAGCTACGGCGCGGCCAAGGCGCGGCTGTTCCACCGTCCGGGCCTGAAGGCCGCGATGATCAATCTGGACGACGCGTTCGGCCGCCAGCTGTTCGCCGGCCTGCCGGCGGGCGTACAACCGATCGGCCTGAGCTCGCGCGGTGCCACCGACGCCAGCGTGCGCGCCGAGGCGCTGCAGCTGGATGGCCGTGGCATTGCCTTCGAACTGGTCATCGACGGCCAGCGCGCGGCGGTGCAGTCGCCGCTGCTGGGCCGCTTCAACGTGGACAACCTGCTGGCGGTGGCCGGTACCCTGCATGCGCAGGGCCAGCCGCTGCCGCGCATCGCCGAAGTACTGTCGGCGCTGCAGCCGATCCGTGGCCGCATGAACCGCCTGGGCGGCGAAGACGGCCTGCCGACCGTGGTGGTCGACTACGCACACACCCCGGACGCGCTGGAACAGGCGCTGGACAGCCTGCATGGCCACCTGCAGGGCACGCTGTTCTGCGTGTTCGGCTGCGGCGGCGAGCGTGATACCGGCAAGCGCCCGCAGATGGCGGCCATTGCCGAGCGTCTGGCCAACCAGGTCATCGTCACCGACGACAACCCGCGTGGCGAGGATGGCGACGTGATCGTGGCCGACATCCTGGCCGGCTTCACCGATGCCTCCGCCGTGACGGTGCAGCGCAGCCGCGCGCGTGCGATCGGCCTGGCGGTGAAGCGTGCCGGTGCCGGTGACATCATCCTGATCGCTGGCAAGGGCCACGAGCCGTACCAGGAAGTGAATGGCGTGCGCCATGATTTCGACGACACCGAAGTGGCCGCCGCTGCACTGGCGGCCAAGGCCGGTGTACTAGAGGCGCAGGCCGGGGAGGGCACCGCATGAAGCGCACCCTGCTTTCGCTGATCGCACACTGGGCCGGCGGCGAGATCCACGGCGACGACGTGGCCATCGATGCGGTCAGCAATGACACCCGCAGCCTCGGCCCGGGCAGCCTGTATGTGGCGCTGCGCGGCGAGCGTTTCGACGGCCATGACTTCGCGACTGACGCGCAGGCGCGCGGTGCCAGTGCGGTGCTGGTCGAGCGCCTGCTGCCGATCGAACTGCCACAGGTGCTGGTGGCCGACAGCGAACTGGCACTGGCGAAGATCGCCACCGGCATGCAGCGCGACCGCGGCACCGAGGTGTTCGCGATCACCGGCAGCAACGGCAAGACCAGCGTGAAGAGCCTGCTGCTGTCGATCCTGCAGCAGGTGGCACAGCACGCCCACAAGGTGGTCTACGCCAACCCGGGCAACCGCAACAACGAGATCGGCCTGCCGCTGGCGGTGATCGATGCGCCGGAAGATGCCGACTACGCCGTCTACGAGATGGGCGCCGGCAAGCCGGGCGATATCGCCTACCTGACCGACATCGCCCGCCCGCGCTATGCGCTGGTCAACAACATTGCCCCGGCGCACCTGGAACGCATGGGCAGCCTGCTCGGCGTGGCGGTGACCAAGGGCGCGATCTATGCCGCGCTGCCGGCCGATGGCGTGGCGGTGATCAATGTGGACGATGCCTACGGCCGCTGGTTCGAACAGCATTTCGTCGGCACCCCGCCGCGTTGCCGCGTGCTGCGCTACGGCCTGGAACATACCGCCGAGGTGACCGCGCGCGACATCCGCGCCGGCGCGCAGGGCAGCCAGTTCACCCTGGTCGCACCGAGCGGCGAAGCCCGCGTGGTGCTCGGCCTGCCCGGTCGCCACAACGTCAGCAATGCGCTGGCCGCCGCCAGCCTGGCGCTGGCCGCCGGTGTCGACCTGGCGCTGATCGCGACCGGCCTGGCCGAAGCGCAGCCGGTGCCGGGCCGCCAGATTGCCCATCAGCTACGCAATGGCGCGGTGCTGGTGGACGACAGCTACAACG
Source organism: Stenotrophomonas sp. Sm2128 (assembly GCF_030985535.1). Taxonomy (NCBI): domain Bacteria; kingdom Pseudomonadati; phylum Pseudomonadota; class Gammaproteobacteria; order Lysobacterales; family Lysobacteraceae; genus Stenotrophomonas; species Stenotrophomonas sp. Sm2128. The sequence continues at coordinate 24,390 of NZ_JAPTFQ010000024.1, read as the reverse complement.
CCAACCCCGGTTCGCTGGCTGCGGCCATCGACGCCCTGGCCGCCGCGCCGGAAGAGGGCTGGCTGGTGCTGGGCGACATGCGCGAGCTGGGTCCGGACGGCGAGGCGCTGCATGCGCAGGCCGGCATCCGTGCACGCGCCGCCGGCCTGAAGCGGCTGTATGCACTGGGTCCGCTCAGTGCCGCCGCTGCGTCCGCCTTCGGTGAAGGCGGACGCCATTTCGCTACCCATGGTGCGCTGTCACAGGCGCTGCAGGACGAGTTGCACGCTGGTGTGCGCTGCCTGGTCAAGGGTTCCCGTGGCAGTGCCATGGACCTGATCGTCAAAGCGCTGCTGGCGCAAGGAGAGGAATCCCCGCATGTTGTATGAACTGGCTCGATGGTTGCAGCAGTTGGAGAGCCTGTTCGGGCTGTTCAACTACCAGACGTTCCGCGCCATCCTTGCCGCGCTGACGGCCCTGTTCCTGTCGCTGTGGCTTGGCCCGGCGATGATCCGCAAGCTTGCCCAGTTCAAGGGCGGCCAGCCGATCCGCAAGGACGGTCCGCAGACCCACTTCTCCAAGGCCGGCACGCCGACCATGGGCGGTTCGCTGATCCTGCTCACCATCACCCTGTCGGTGCTGATGTGGGCCGACCTGCGCAACCGCTACGTGTGGCTGGTGCTGGCGGTGATGTTGTGCTTCGGCGCCATCGGCTGGTATGACGACTGGATCAAGATCGTCCGCCGCGACCCGAACGGCCTGAAGTCGCGCTGGAAATACCTGCTGCAGTCGATCTTCGGGCTGGCTGCTGGCCTGTTCCTGTTCTACACGGCCGACGTGCCGGCGGCGCTGACCTTCTACATCCCGATGTTCAAGTCGGTGGCGTTGCCGCTGGCCGGCATCGGCTTCGTGGCCATCGCCTACTTCTGGATCGTCGGCTTCTCCAACGCGGTGAACCTGACCGACGGCCTGGACGGCCTGGCCATCATGCCAACCGTGCTGGTGGCCTGCGCGCTGGGCGTGTTCGCGTATGCCTCGGGCAACGTGGTATTCGCCAACTACCTGCAGATTCCGCAGATTCCAGGCGCCGGCGAGCTGGTCATCATCTGCGCGGCCATCGCCGGTGCGGGCCTCGGCTTCCTGTGGTTCAACACCTATCCGGCCATGGTCTTCATGGGCGACATCGGCGCGCTGGCGCTGGGCGCGGTGCTGGGCACGATCGCGGTGATCACCCGCCAGGAACTGGTGCTGGTGATCATGGGCGGCGTGTTCGTCATCGAAACACTGTCGGTGATGATCCAGGTGGCCTCGTTCAAGCTGACCGGCAAGCGCGTGTTCCGCATGGCGCCGATCCACCACCATTTCGAACTGAAGGGCTGGCCCGAGCCGCGCGTGATCGTGCGCTTCTGGATCATCTCCGTCGTGCTCGTGCTGATCGGCCTGGCCACGTTGAAGGTGCGCTGAGATGAACGACCTGTCCCGCCAGGCAACACGCCTTGAAGCCATCGAAGGCAGCTACGACAAGTGGCTGCTGGGCGCGATCATCGCGCTCACCGGCGTGGGCGTGGTGATGGTGGCGTCCAGCTCGATCGCCTTGATGAGCAGTCCGTTCTACTACCTCAACCGCCACCTGATCTTCCTGGCGGTGGGTATCGTGCTGGCGGTCATCGCCGCCCGCACTGAACTGAAGTCCATCGAGCAGTACAACCAGATGCTGCTGCTGGGCTGCTTCGTGCTGCTGCTGGCGGTGTTCGCACCGGGCCTGGGCAGCACCGTCAACGGTGCGCGCCGCTGGATCAACCTGGGCATCTCCAAGTTCCAGACGGTCGAAGCGGTGAAAGTGCTCTACATTGTCTGGCTGTCCAGCTACCTGGTGCGCTTCCGCGACGAGGTCAACGCGACCTGGCCGGCGATGCTCAAGCCGCTGGGCGTGGCCGGGGCGCTGGTGGTGCTGCTGCTGCTGCAGCCGGACTTCGGCTCGTCCACCCTGCTGCTGGCGATCACCGCCGGCATGCTGGTGCTGGGCGGGGTGAACATGCCGCGCATGTCGATGCCGGTGATCATCGGCCTGGTCGGCATGAGCGCACTGGCGATCATCGAGCCGTACCGCATGCGCCGCATCACCTCCTTCCTGGACCCGTGGGCCGACCAGCAGGGCGACGGCTACCAGCTGTCCAACGCGCTGATGGCGGTGGGCCGTGGCGAGTGGACCGGCGTCGGCCTGGGCAACTCGGTGCAGAAGCTGTACTACCTGCCCGAAGCGCATACCGACTTCATTTTCTCGGTCACCGCCGAGGAATTCGGCTTCCTGGGCACCTGCGTGATCGTGGCCCTGTACGCGCTGCTGGTCGGCCGGACCTTCTGGCTGGGCATGCGCTGCGTGGAGATGAAGCGGCACTTCTCCGGCTACATCGCCTTCGGCATCGGCCTGTGGATCAGCATGCAGACCTTCGTTTCGATCGGCGTGAACCTGGGCATCCTGCCGACCAAGGGCCTGACCCTGCCGCTGATCTCTTCCGGCGGCTCGTCGGTGCTGATGACCTGCGTGGCGATGGGCCTGCTGCTGCGCGTGTCATATGAACTCAAGCGCGCCGAGCGCCGCCAGGCCGTGCGCATCGGCGGCACCGAAGACGCCGCTGCCGAGCCGAGCGACGAGCCGGCCGCGCCGGTGGCCGCCAGCGTACCGATGAGCGCCGAGCCGGTGGCTGCCGCTGCAGCGAACGCTGCGCGTGGCACCAGCCGCCTGCAGTCGCGCATCGAACCGACCTTCGGGAGGCTGTCATGAGCACAGCCACCGGCAACGTGCGCCCGGTGATGATCCTGGCCGGTGGTACCGGCGGTCACATCTTCCCCGGCCTGGCCGTGGCCCGCGTGCTGCGCGCGCGCGGCGTGCCGGTCACCTGGATGGGCGCCGACGGTGCGATGGAAACCCGTCTGGTGCCGCAGCACGACATTCCGATCGACACGCTGGCCATCACCGGCCTGCGCGGCAAGGGCAAGCTGGCCCTGCTGGGCGCGCCGTGGCGGCTGATGCGCGCGCTGCGCGCGGCCGGCATGATCATCCGCAAGCGCCAGCCGCGTGCGGTGGTGGCCTTCGGTGGATTCGCCTCCGGTCCCGGCGGCATGGCCACGCGCCTGCATGGCCTGCCGCTGATCGTGCATGAGCAGAACCGCGCACCGGGCCTGACCAATCGCATCCTGTCGCGCTATGCACGCCGTCTGCTGACCGGCTTCCCAGGCACCTTCGCCAAGGGCGAGGAGTTTGTCGGCAACCCGGTGCGTGCGGAGATCGCCGCCATCGCACCGCCGGAACAGCGCTTCGCCGACCGCCAGGGTCCGCTGCGCGTGCTGGTGGTGGGCGGCAGCCAGGGTGCACGCGCGCTCAATACCGGCGTGCCGCAGGCTATCGCTGCGCTGGGCGCCACAGTGCCGGTGCAGGTGCGCCACCAGAGCGGCGAGAAGATGCATGCCGAAGCGGTCGAGGCGTATGCCAAGGCTGGCGTGCAGGCGGAGATCACCCCGTTCATCGCCGACATGGCCGAGGCGTTTGCCTGGGCCGATCTGGTCGTATGCCGCTCCGGCGCGTCCACGCTGGCCGAGCTGTGCGCGGTCGGTGTCGGCAGTGTGCTGGTGCCATTCCCCGCTGCCGTCGACGATCATCAGACCCGCAATGCGGAGTACCTGGTCGAGCGCGGCGCAGCGGTTTTGCTGAAGCAGGACGGAACGCTGGCCGACGGCATTGCCGCACTGCTGCGCGATCTGTCCGAAAATCCCGCCCGCCGCATGCAGATGGCGCAAGCCGCGCGTGCCCTGGCCAAGGTCGATGCCGCCGAGCGCATCGCCGATATCATTCTCGAGGAAGCTGTATGAAGAAGGCATGCCACCGCGCCTGCCCTGCGCGAGGCCGCGCATGATCCGCCGCCTGCACGACACCAACGACCTGGTGCGCGCGTTCCCGCGCGTGCATTTCGTCGGCATCGGCGGCACCGGCATGAGCGGTATCGCCGAAGTGATGCTGACGCTGGGCTATGAAGTGTCCGGCTCGGACAACGCCGACAACGTGGCGACCCGCCGCCTGGCCAGCCTGGGTGCGCGCATCATGCGCGGCCACTCGGCGGCCAACGTGCTGGGCACCGACTGCGTGGTGGTCTCCAGCGCCATCCGCGAAGACAACCCGGAACTGATGGAAGCGCGCAGCCAGCGCATTCCGATCATGCCGCGTGCGGCCATGCTGGCCGAGCTGATGCGCTTCCGTCGCGGCATCGCCGTGGCCGGTACGCATGGCAAGACCACCACCACCAGCCTCACCGCTGCGGTATTGAGCGAAGGCGGCCTGGACCCGACGTTCGTGATTGGTGGCCAGCTGCTGGCCGCCGGCGCCAACGCCAAGCTGGGTGGTGGCCAGTGGCTGGTGGCCGAGGCCGACGAAAGCGATGGCAGCTTCCTGCGCCTGAATCCGTTGATGTCGATCATCACCAACATCGATGCCGATCATCTGGAGAACTACGGCAACGACTTTGCCCGCGTGCAGGCGGCGTTTGCCGAGTTCCTGCAGCGCCTGCCGTTCTATGGCCTGGCGGTGCTGTGCATCGACGACCCGGAAGTGGCTGCGCTGGCCGCCAGGACCCCGCGCCACGTGATGAGCTACGGCATGAGCCCGCAGGCCGACGTGCGCGCCGAGAACGTGGTGCAGGAAGGGTCGCGCATGCGCTTCACCCTGCGCCTGCCGCAGGGCACCAGCCAGGAAGTGGTACTGGCACTGCCGGGCAGGCACAACGTACTCAACGCACTGGCCGCCGCCGCAGTGGGCTGGCAGCTGGGCGTGGCCCCGGACGCCATCGCGCGTGCGCTGGAAGGCTTCGCCGGTGTCGGCCGTCGCTTCAACGATCTGGGCGAAGTGACCACCGCCAGTGGCGCCAAGGTGCGCATCATCGATGACTACGGTCATCACCCGAGCGAGCTGGAAGCCGTGTTCGCCGCCGCCCGTGGTGGCTGGGCCGACAAGCGCCTGGTGGTGGCCTTCCAGCCGCACCGCTACAGCCGAACCCGCGACCAGTTCGACAAGTTCGCCGCAGTGCTGTCCAGCGTCGATGCGCTGGTGCTGAGCGAGGTCTACCCGGCTGGCGAGGAACCGATTGCCGGTGCCGACTCGCATGCGCTGGCCCGCGCCATCCGCGCGCGCGGCCGCAGCGAACCGGTGGTGGTTGGCAAGGCCGCCGAGCTGGCCAGCGTGCTGCCGGACGTGCTGCAGGACGGTGACCTGCTGCTGATGATGGGGGCGGGCGACATCGGCGCCGTGGCTACCCACATCGCGGTGGAAGGCTTCAAGGGGGAGGGCGAGGCGTGAGCGCGCTGACCTTCCCGCCGCTGCGCGTGACCGACCCGGCTGTATTCGGCCGCGTCGCCGTGCTGCTCGGTGGCACTTCCAGCGAACGCGAGGTGTCGCTGGATTCCGGCCGCAACGTACTGGAAGCACTGCAGTCGCGCGGTGTCGATGCGTTCGCGGTGGATGGCATTCCGGCGCTGGCCAAGGCGCTGGCTGCCGGCGGCATCGACCGTGTGTTCAACATCCTGCACGGCCACAACGGTGGTGGTGAGGACGGCATCGTGCAGGGCCTGATGGACGCCTTCGGCGTGCCGTACACCGGCTCGGACGTGCTGGGCTCTGCGCTGAGCATGGACAAGATCCGTACCAAGCAGGTGTGGTTGTCGCTGGGCCTGCCGACCCCGCAATACCGCAAGGTCGACGCATCGAACGTGCATGCACTGGCGGCCGAGCTGGGCCTGCCGGTGGTGGTGAAGCCGGCCAACGAAGGCTCCAGCGTGGGTATCAGCCGGGTCACCGACGACGCCGGCCTGGATGAGGCCGTGGCCCTGGCTGCGCGCTACGACGGCCAGCTGCTGATGGAGCAGATGGTGGTCGGCGACGAACTGACCGTGGCCATTCTCGGCGACGTCGCGCTGCCGTCGATCCGCATCGTGCCCAAGGGCCAGTGGTACGACTACAACGCCAAGTACATCGCCGAGGACACCCAGTACCTGTGCCCGGGCCTGGACGGTGGCGACGAAGAGGAAATCCGCCGCATCGCGCTGGCCGCGTTCCGCGCTGCTGGCTGCCGTGGCTGGGGCCGCGTGGACGTGATGCGCGACCGCAGCAGCGGCCGCTTCTTCCTGCTGGAAGTGAATACCGCGCCGGGCATGACCAGCCATTCGCTGGTGCCCAAGGCCGCAGGCCAGGCCGGCATCAGCTTCGAAGAGCTGGTGTGGCGGGTGCTGGAACAGACCCTGGAGGCCTCGCACGCATGAACGCGGTGCTGCGCATCTTCGTCTGGCTGTTGGCGCTGTCGGTGGTTGCACTGCCGGTGGTGGCCGTGGTCAATGGCTGGGTCGGCGCCGAGCGCTGGCCGCTGGCGAAGCTGCGCGTGCATGGCGAGTTCAAGCGGGTACCGGCCGAACAGCTGCAGCAGGTGCTGCTGCCGTATGCGCGCGCCGGGTTCTTCGCGGTCAAGCTGCAGGATGCCCAGGACGCACTGGAAAAGTTGCCGTGGGTGGAAAGCGCACGGGTACGCAAGCAGTGGCCGGATGTGCTGGAAGTAACCCTGGTCGAGCACAAGCCGTTCGCGCGCTGGGGCAACGACCGCCTGGTTTCCGAGCAGGGAAAGCTGTTCCCCACGCCGAAGAAGCTGGCCGACCTTGCGCTGCCCGAACTGGATGGCCCGGACAGCCAGACCGAAGAAGTGATGAAGCTGTACAGCGACTCGCGTGCATTGTTCGCACCGGCCGGCGTCGATGTGCGCCGGGTGACGATGGATGCACGCGGCAGCTGGTCGCTGGTGCTGAGCAACGGCACCGAAGTGGTGGTCGGCCGCGACGACGCGCGCTCGCGCATGCAGCGCTTCGTCAAGGTACTGCCGCAGCTCAACCGTCAGGACGCGCCGATCGAGCGCGCCGACCTCCGTTACACCAATGGTTTCACGCTGAGCTGGGGTACCCCGGCCAGAAGCACGCAGGAAAGGACATGAATCGCAAGGGTGACAAATCGCTGATCGTTGGCCTGGACATCGGCACCTCCAAGGTGGTGGCGCTGGTGGGCGAGTATTCGCCGGGCAACCCGATCGAAGTGATCGGCATCGGCTCGCACGAGTCGCGCGGTTTGAAGCGCGGCGTGGTGGTGGACATCGAATCGACCGTGCAGTCGATCCAGCGCGCGGTGGAAGAAGCCGAGCTGATGGCCGGCTGCGAGATCCGCTCGGTGTACGCCTCGATCTCCGGCAACCACGTGCAGTGCAAGAACTCGCCGGGCATCGTGCCGATCCGCGACGGGGAAGTGACCTGGGGCGACCTGGATCGCGTGCTCGATGCGGCCAAGGCGGTGGCGATTCCGGCCGACCAGAAGATCCTGCACGCGATCCCGCGCGAGTACGTGCTGGACGATTCGCAGGAAGGCATCCGCAATCCGGTCGGCATGACCGGCGTGCGCCTGGAGGTGCATGCGCACCTGGTGGTGTGCGCACAGTCGGCCGCGGCCAACATCAGCAAGTGCGTGCAGCGCTGCGGCCTGCAGGTGGACGACCTGGTGCTGTCCTCGCTGGCCTCCAGCGTTGCGGTGCTGACCGCCGACGAACGCGAGCTGGGCGTGGTGCTGGTCGACATGGGCGCCGGCACCACCGACATCGCGGTGTTCGTGCAGGGCGCGATCTGCCACACGGCTTCGCTGCCGATCGCCGGCGACCACGTCACCAATGACATCGCGCACATGCTGCGCACGCCCACCCCGGAAGCCGAGCAGATCAAGGTGCGCTACGCCTGCGCCCTGGCCCAGCTGGCCACCGCCGAGGAAAGCATCCAGGTGCCGTCGGTGGGCGACCGTCCGCCGCGCCGCATGCCGCGCCATTCGCTGGCGCAGGCGGTGCAGGGCCGTTACGAGGAAATCTTCGAGATGGTGCAGGCCGAACTGCGCCGGTCCGGCTTCGAGGAACTGGTGCGCGCCGGCATGGTGCTGACCGGTGGTGCCTCGAAGATGGAAGGCGTGGTCGAGCTGGCCGAGGAAATGCTGCAGATGCCGGTGCGCGTGGGCATCCCGCAGCACGTTACCGGCCTGGGCGAAGTGGTGGGCAACCCGGTGCATGCCACCGGCGTGGGCCTGCTGCTGATGGGCAGCCAGATCGAGCACCCGCGGCGGCCGTCGCTGCCGACCGGGCGCGCCGGAAGCATGTTCAAGAAACTCAAGACCTGGTTCCGCGGCGAGTTCTGACGCGGAACCCGTAACACCGGGGTCACCCGGCGCAGCACCTGCAGTACCCGCATCACAACGCAGCAACGCAATACACAACCCACACAGCCGCAACGGCAACATGACACGCGAAGGCAGGAGGCCCGACCGTCCATGCCACCGACAAGCGGATACAACGAGGACACGGACATGGCGCATTTTGAACTGATCGAAAAGATGGCACCCAATGCGGTGATCAAGGTGGTTGGCGTGGGCGGCGGCGGCGGCAATGCCGTGGCGCACATGGTCAACTCGGCGGTGGACGGCGTGGAATTCATCACCGCCAACACCGACTCGCAGGCCATCAAGAATTGCGGTGCCAAGCTGCAGCTGCAGCTGGGTACCAACGTGACCAAGGGCCTGGGCGCAGGCGCGAACCCGGAAGTCGGCCGCCAGGCCGCGCTGGAAGACCGTGAGCGCATCATGGACGCCCTGCAGGGCGCGGACATGGTGTTCATCACCGCCGGCATGGGCGGCGGCACCGGTACCGGCGCTGCACCGGTGGTGGCGCAGCTGGCCAAGGAGATGGGCATCCTGACCGTGGCCGTGGTCACCAAGCCGTTCCCGTTCGAAGGCCGTCGCCGCATGCAGGTGGCGCTGAAGGGCATCGAGGAACTGAGCCAGCACTGCGACTCGCTGATCACCATCCCGAACGAGAAGCTGATCACCGTGCTGGGCCGCAATGCGACCATGATCCAGGCATTCCGCGCCGCCAACGACGTGCTGCAGGGCGCCGTGCAGGGCATCGCCGACCTGATCGTGCGTCCGGGCCTGATCAACGTCGACTTCGCCGACGTGCGCACCGTCATGTCCGAAATGGGCCTGGCGATGATGGGTACCGGCACCGCCCGTGGCGATGACCGCGCCCAGGCCGCTGCCGAATCGGCCATCCAGAACCCGCTGCTGGACGACGTGAACCTGGCCGGTGCCAACGGCATCCTGGTCAACATCACCGCCGGTGCGGACTTCACCATGGCCGAGTTCGACGAGATCGGCCGCACCATCGACGGCTTCGCTTCGGAAGACGCCACCGTGGTGGTCGGCACCGTGCTCGACCCGGACATGCAGGACGAAGTGCGCGTGACCGTGGTTGCCACCGGCCTGAACCGCGTGTCGGCCAGCAAGGCCCAGCGTCCGGGCGAGCGCGCGCCGATCAAGCTGGTCCGCAACGCCACCACCGGCCAGCCGGAGTTCGGCGACTTCGACAACGGCGGCGACGCCGTGTCCAAGGCCGTCGGCGGCATGGGCCTGGGCCTGCGTCGCGCCAGCAGCGATACCGCGGCGGCTTCGGCCCCGTCGGCGCCGTCCTCTTCGGCCCCGGCCGCGGCAGAACTGCCGAACGATTACCTGGACATCCCGGCGTTCCTGCGCCGCCAGGCGGACTGAGCGGGCCGGCCCGGGGTTGTCCTCCCCGGGTTGCGCCACCATGTCCTGAAAACGCGGGCGCCGGGCCAGGATGGGCCCGGCCGCCCTGCTTCATGTGCGTCCCATTGGCGCGCCGGTGTGTCCTGCCTGCCTTTCAGCCGGGGTAGGGGACCGTGCGTGTTAATCTAATGTGTCACTTCCGGTCCATCCCCCATGATCCAGCAACGCACCCTCAAGAACACGATCCGCGCCACCGGCGTTGGCCTGCACAGCGGTGACAAGGTCTACATGACCCTGCGCCCGGCACCGGTCAACCATGGCATCGTGTTCCGCCGCGTGGACCTGGACCCGGTGGTGGAAGTGCCGGCCAAGGCCGAGCTGGTCACCGAAGTGACGCTGTGCACCGGCCTGACCTGCAACGACGCCAAGATCCAGACCGTCGAACACCTGATGTCGGCGCTGGCCGGCCTGGGCGTGGACAACATCATTGTCGAACTGTCCTCGGCCGAGCTGCCGATCATGGACGGTTCGGCCGGCCCGTTCGTGTTCCTGCTGCAGTCGGCGGGCATCGTGGAACAGGATGCGCCCAAGCGCTTCATCCGCGTGCTGAAGACCGTGGAAGTGACCGAAGGCGACAAGGTGGCCCGCTTCAGCCCGTACGAGGGCTACAAGCTGGGCTTCACCATCCAGTTCGACCACCCGATGATTCCGGCCAAGCAGTCGCGCCAGGAAATCGAGTTCTCGACGCTGGCCTATACCAAGGAAATCTCCCGCGCGCGCACCTTCGGCTTCATGCGCGACCTGGAATACATGCGCGAGCGCAACCTGGGCCTGGGCGGTTCGATGGACAACGCCATCGTGCTGGACGAGTTCCGCGTGCTCAATGAAGACGGCCTGCGCTATGCCGACGAATTCGTGCGCCACAAGATCCTCGATGCGATCGGCGACCTCTACCTGGCCGGTGGCCAAGTGCTGGGTGCCTACGAAGGCTTCAAGTCCGGTCACGCCCTCAACAACAAGCTGGTGCGGGCGCTGATGGCCGACGCCACTGCTTGGGAATGGGTCAGTTTCGACTCGCCGGCGACGCCGGATCCGGTCGAATATGCCACTCCGGCCTACGCCTGATTTATGTAGGTTGTTGAATTAAAAGACAAAAACGCCGCCTTCCAGGGCGGCGTTGTCGTTTCATGCGTGTCCGGCGCATTCAGCATGCTTGACACGCGTCAAGGCCGGTTCGAGGTCACGGTTTTGTGAACCTGTTGGATCGGAAGCCTGAATTTAACGCAGTTTTAACAACAATCTAACGACAGGCCCCCGGATGGCAGCTAGGATGCGACCCGGCCCCCGAAATGTTTCACGCCGTGGTGACACGCGCGACGGGGAGCGGAGCCGGATGCTCCGTTGTCGTCAGGACCGCTTCTTCGGCTTCGAAGGAACGTCCTGCAGGCAAGCCAAGGCGTCGCGTAGCCCTTTGTGCGTGGCGGCTGAAACTGCGTGGGGTCCATTCCGGTTGTCGAGCGCTGGGGAGCGCGTGGGAGTGGGAGACGCAGTCTTGATGGTCACCCTGGTGGCCTTCAGCCCGATGGAACGGGCCGCGTCGAGCAACTGGGCTTCGGCAAGCCGCAACTTGGCATGCCAGACCGGGGACTCGACGAGAAAAACGAGGTGTTCCCCGTCCACATTGGCCAGCCGGCAACGGCTGCGCAGAGGTGGCGGCAACTGGGGGCGCAACTGACGGTCCAGCGCGTCGAGCCACAAGGCACGCCGCAGCGGGTTCCCGCTTTTGTCCGCCATCACCGCATCCAGCGCCGGCTTCGGCACTGACGCGGGGCGAACGCTGGATTTCGGCTCAGACATGAAAACTCACTGATGGCATTCAAAAAGATCGTAATCAAAACGCGTGAAGGACAGGCCAAGTCGTCGCCGATCGCGCGTTTGCGGTTCTATTTCGAGGACCGCCCCCGCGCCCTGCTGGGCAGCGTGCTCGGGGTAGGCTGCATTATCGGCCTTGCTGGCGGCATTGGCGCCAGCGCGCTGAATGATTCCCGGCTGCAGGCCAAGGTCGAGCGCCAGGATGCGGAACTGGCCAAGGTCAAGCGCGATGCGCAGACCCAGGTCAACGCGCTGGCGGCACGCCTCGGCGAGCTGCAGGCGCAGGCTACCCGCCTGAACGCCCTTGGCGAACGGCTGACCCAGATGGGCAAGCTGGAAGACGGCGAGTTCGACTTCAACGAGACCCCTGGCCTCGGTGACGGCGATGCCGGCGGTCCGACCAGCGACATCCCGGTCAAGGACGTCAACGCCGACTTACAGGTGCTGGAGCAGCGTTTCGCTGCTTCAGGCCGCCAGTTGTCGGTGATGGAATCGCTGATGTTCGACCACCAGCTGCAGCAGAACGCCGTGCCGTCGCGCATGCCGATCCGCAACAGCTACGTGACCTCCGGCTTCGGCACCCGTGCCGACCCGTTCGGCCGCGGTGCCGCCACCCACAAGGGCATGGACTTCCACGCCAAGGTCGGCGACCCGGTGATGGCCGTGGCCGAAGGCGTGGTCAGCTTCGCCGGCGTGAAGGGCGGCTACGGCAACGTGGTCGATGTCGACCACGGTAATGGCTACGTCACCCGCTACGCGCACAATTCGCGCCTGGTGGTGAAGGCCGGTGACCTGGTCCGTGCCGGGCAGGAAGTGGCCAAGGCCGGTTCCACCGGCCGTTCGACCGGCGCCCACGTGCACTTCGAGGTGTGGGAGAACGGCAACGTGGTCAACCCGCGCAAGTTCCTCGGCGACGGCGGCAACACGCCGGTCGGCCGCATCAGCCGCGGCTGATGCCCGGGTCGGATCCCTTCCGCGCCGCGGGAGGGCTCTGACCCGATGCGGTTGATCTGGTAGTGCCGGCCGCTGGCCGGCAACCTCATGATCTTCGGCAGCATCGCGGGTCACCGGCCAGCGGCCGGCACTACCCCTCGGGGTTGAAACCTCAGCCGCCCGTCCCAAGCTACAATGGGTGTTGCCATCGACAGGGCGCCAGGCGCCCTGTTTCGTTTGCGGCGGACGGATCCCAAGGGGGAGGCCGGGCGTCGTGTCCATCCAACCCGGTTCCTTCAATGATCAACAGCCTGCTTACCCGCGTATTTGGCAGTCGTAACGAACGACAGCTGCGCCAGCTCAACCGCATCGTCGCCAAGATCAATGCGCTGGAGCCGGAGATCGAGAAGCTTTCCGACGAGCAGCTTCAGGCCAAGACGCCGGAGTTCAAGCAGCGCATCGCTGACGGTGAAGCCCTGGACAAGGTGCTGCCGGAAGCCTTCGCGGTCTGCCGCGAAGCCGGCCGCCGCGTGCTGGGCATGCGCCACTACGACGTGCAGCTGATCGGCGGCATGGTGCTTCACCTGGGCAAGATCGCAGAAATGCGCACCGGTGAAGGCAAGACCCTGGTGGCGACCCTGCCGGTGTACCTCAACGCGCTGGAAGGCAAGGGCGTGCACGTGGTCACCGTGAACGACTACCTGGCCCGCCGCGACGCCGCGCAGATGGGCAAGCTGTACAACTGGCTGGGCCTGAGCGTGGGCGTGGTCTACCCGGGCATGCCGCACAGCGACAAGCGCGAAGCCTACGCCGCCGACATCACCTACGGCACCAACAACGAATTCGGCTTCGACTACCTGCGCGACAACATGGCGCTGTCCAAGGCCGACCGCTACCAGCGCGGCCTGCACTACGCCATCGTCGACGAAGTCGACTCCATCCTGATCGACGAAGCGCGTACCCCGCTGATCATCTCCGGCCCGGCCGACGATTCCCCGGAGCTGTACATCCGTGTCAACCGCGTCGTGCCGCACCTGGTCAAGCAGGAAGCGGAAGACGGCGAGGGCGACTTCTGGGTCGACGAGAAGGGCAAGCAGGTGCACCTGTCCGAAGCGGGCATGGAGCACGCCGAGCAGCTGCTGGTGGAAGCCGGCATCCTCAACGGCGAAACCGAAGGCCTGTACGCGGCGCAGAACCTGACCGTGGTCCACCATCTCAACGCCGCCCTGCGCGCGCACGCGATCTACCAGCGTGACGTTGACTACATCGTGCGCGACGGCGAAGTGGTCATCGTCGACGAGTTCACCGGCCGTACCCTGGCCGGCCGCCGCTGGTCCGATGGCCTGCACCAGGCGGTGGAAGCGAAGGAAGGCGTGCCGGTCCAGCGCGAGAACCAGACGCTGGCGAGCATCACCTTCCAGAACCTGTTCCGCATGTACAAGAAGCTGTCCGGCATGACCGGCACGGCCGATACCGAAGCCTTCGAGTTCCAGAGCATCTACGGCCTGGAAGTGGTGGTGATCCCGACCAACCGCCCGACCATCCGCAAGGACAGCCCGGACCAGGTGTTCCTCAACCGCAAGGGCAAGTTCAATGCGGTGCTGGCCGACATCGAAGAGTGCGCCAAGCGCGGCCAGCCGGTGCTGGTCGGTACCACCTCGATTGAAACTTCGGAAATGCTGTCCGAGCACCTGAGCAAGGCCGGTGTGAAGCACGAAGTGCTCAATGCCAAGCAGCACGACCGCGAAGCGACCATCGTCGCCAACGCCGGCCGTCCGGGCGCGGTGACCATCGCCACCAACATGGCCGGCCGTGGTACCGACATCGTGCTGGGCGGTTCGCTGGAAGCAGAGCTCCACGCGCTGGGCGAGGACGCGACCGACGAGCAGAAGGCCGCAGTCAAGGCCGACTGGCAGAAGCGCCACGAGGCAGTGAAGGCGGCGGGCGGCCTGCACATCGTCGGCACCGAGCGCCATGAGTCGCGCCGTATCGACAACCAGTTGCGTGGCCGTTCGGGCCGCCAGGGTGACCCGGGTTCGTCCCGCTTCTACCTGTCGCTGGAAGACAATCTGATGCGCATCTTCGCCTCCGACTGGGTGCAGAAGGCCATGCGCATGATGGGCATGAAGGAAGACGACGTCATCGAAGACCGCCTGGTCAGCCGCCAGATCGAGAAGGCGCAGCGCAAGGTCGAGGCCCACAACTTCGACATCCGCAAGAACCTGCTGGACTTCGACGACGTCAACAACGACCAGCGCAAGGTGATCTACGCCCAGCGCGACGAACTGCTGGACGCCGAGTCGGTGAAGGACAACGTCGACGGCATCCGCGACGATGTGATCTTCGACGTGGTGGCCCGCTTCGTGCCGCCGAACTCGATCGACGAGCAGTGGGACCTGCGTGGCCTGGAAGCGACCCTGGAGTCGGACTTCGGCCTGCAGATGTCGCTGACCGACCTGGTCAAGGAACACGAGGAGCTGGACGCCGAGGCGATTGCCGCCAAGGTGCAGGAACGCGTCAACCAGCACTTCGCCGAGAAGGAAGCCGGCGTGGGCGAAGAAACCATGCGCGCGCTGGAGAAGCACGTGATGCTGACCGTGCTGGACCAGAGCTGGAAGGAGCACCTGGCGCGCATGGATTACCTGCGCCAGGGCATCTACCTGCGTGGTTACGCGCAGAAGCAGCCCAAGCAGGAATACAAGAAGGAAGCCTTCGAGCTGTTCTCGGACATGCTGGAAAACGTCAAGCGCGAAGTGGTGACCCTGCTGTCGCGCGTGCGCATCCGCAGCGACGAGGAAGTGCAGGCGCTGGAAGCGGCCGAACGCCAGCAGGCCGAAGCCCGCCTGAGCCAGTCGCAGTTCCAGCACCAGGACGTGGGCGGTTACAGCGCCGACGAGGAAGCCGCGCAGGTGCAGGCTGCCCAGCAGGGCGTGGCGCAGATGCAGCGCGACGAGCCGAAGATCGGCCGCAACGATCCGTGCCCGTGCGGCAGTGGCAAGAAGTACAAGCACTGCCACGGCCAGCTGAGCTGATGCCGAAGAGCCCCGCGAAAGCGGGGCTTTTCGTTTGTGGCAGGGGAGTTGCAGCGCATCCGTGATTGCGCCGGCCGCCCTGTTCTGGGCATGCTTCCCCCCATGCCTTCCCCCACCCGATCGATCCATGTCGTGGCCGCCGTCATCACCGACGCCCGTGGCCGCGTGCTGCTCAACCGCCGTACCGAGAACCGCGACATGGCCGGCCTGTGGGAGTTTCCCGGCGGCAAACGCGAATCCGGCGAGACCTCCGAACAGGCGCTGGTGCGCGAGCTGCGCGAGGAACTGGGCATCGAGGCCGATGTCGGCGAGTGGCTGATGGATGTGCCGCAGCGCTATCCGGACAAGCAGCTGACCCTGGAGGTGCGCCACGTGCGCAGCTGGAAGGGGACACCGCGTGGGCGGGAGGGCCAGGCAATCACCTGGGTGGCGCCGGACAAGCTGGGCCGCTATTCAATGCCACCGGCCGACCTGCCGGTGGTGGCTGCCCTGCGCCAGCCCGACAGCTACCTGATCACCCCGGCGCCGGCCGATGATGAGGGCGGCGTGCAGCATTGGCATGAACAGCTGCAGCGCGTGGTGGCCGCGGGCCAGCAGCGCATCCAGCTGCGGTTGCCGACGGCGCATCCGCAGCGGCAGGCGATGGTCGAACAGGCCGTGCGCGCGCATCGTCGCAGTGGGGTGCAGTGGCTGCTCAATCGCGATATCGAACTGGCGCGTGCGTTGGGCGTGGGCGTACACCTGGGCAGCGAGCAGTTGCAGGAACTGTCGCAGCGTCCACTTCCCGAAGGCCAGCTGGTGGCCGCATCCTGCCACGACCTGCAGCAGCTGCAGGCCGCACAGCAGCTGGGCTGCGACTTCGCCGTGCTGGGCCCGGTGCAGGCCACGGCCAGCCATCCGGACGCGGTACCGCTGGGCTGGGATGCCTTCGCCGAGCTGCGCGCGCAGGTGTCACTGCCGATCTATGCGCTGGGCGGCGTGGGTCGCGGTCACATCGCCGAAGCGCGTCGCCATGGCGGGCAAGGCATTGCCGCCATTCGCGGGCTGTGGCCGGAGTGAGCCGGCATGCGGGGTCAGATCCCTGCGCAGCAGGGCTCTGACCCCTCCCGATCACAGCGTGATCCAGAAACACCCGTACTGCCGCCGCAATCCCAGCACCGTCGAGGCGCGCGCCACGCTGCCCGGCAACGTCTGCTCCAGGCGCAGGCCGACCGGATGGCGCACGGCCGGCGGCTCAGGGTCGGACCCCTGCGCAGCAGGGCTCTGACCCTCCTCCGGCTCTGCGACCTGGTCCTGCCACGGATACACCGGCACCACGTCCACCAGCGGCCGCCGCGCCAACGATTCCAGTTGGCCGAGAATGCGCTGCGCGCCCGCGTCGGACACCGAGCCCCACAGGTACAGTGAAGACAGCCGATTGACGTCGTTGCTGAGGATGCCGTTGCGCAATGCGTCCACGAGCTCGCTCAGCCGGCGCGGGCAACGTGCACCCAGCGTGTCGCGCGCTGCGGTATTGCCGGTGGGGGAGGGCGGCGGCAGCCGTGACCGTGCACCCACGCTGTCGCAGGGCCGGTCGGTATACACGCTCTGGCCCTGCGCATCGGTGCAGCGGTTCAGGCGCGTGGACTGTGCGTGGGCGACGCTCGACAGCACGCATAGCGGCAGCAGCAACAGCAGGAAGGAAAGCCGGATCATCCTCGCAGGGTAGCGCCGATCCGGTCCGCATGGCGTGCTTTCAGCCCCGTAGCAGTTTCAGCACCGAGGTGGTCGGCTTGGCCAGGTTCAAGGTGTAGAAGTGCAGGCCGGGCGCGCCGCCTTCGATCAGGCGCTGGCACAGCCGGGCCACCACTTCCGTGCCGAATGCACGTACCGACTCGGCGTCATCGCCGTAGGCCTGCATCTTGCGGCCGATCCAGCGCGGTATTTCCGCGCCGCACTGCTCGGAGAAGCGGCGCAGCTGGCTGAAGTTGGCGATCGGCATGATGCCGGGCGTGATCGGCACCTGCACGCCGAGCCGGCGCACTTCATCGACGAAGTGGAAGTAGGCATCCGGGTTGAAGAAGTACTGGGTGATCGCCGCATCGGCACCGGCATCGATCTTGGCCTTGAAGTGCTTCAGGTCAGCCAGCGCATCGGTCGCCTGCGGATGCGTTTCCGGATACGCGCCCACTTCGATGTGGAACGCATCGCCATGCTCGGTGCGGATGAAGTCGATCAGCTCGGCGGCGTAGCGCATGTCGCCGGGGAAGCCCATGCCCGAGGGAAGGTCACCGCGCAGCGCGACCAGGCGACGGCAGCCGATGGCGCGGTACAGCTTGAGCAGTTCGCGGATCTCCTGGCGGGTGCCGCCCACGCACGACAGGTGCGGCGCGGCATCGAAGCCATGGTGCTGGTTGAGGTGGCGCACGGTCTCGGAGGTGTAGCTCAGGGTCGAGCCACCGGCGCCGAAGGTACACGACACGTATTCGGGGGCGTAGTCCTTCAGCTTGGCCGCAGCACGGTCCAGCTGGCTGCGCTGTTCGTCGGTCTTGGGCGGATAGAACTCGAAGCTGATGGCGGTCATGGCGCGGATGGCGGCGGTCGGTGCGAAGCAGTATATCTCTTCATCAAGATGGATTCTTGAAGATTGCGTGAGAGCCCGCCGTCCCCGGCCCGCGACCGTTCGCCCCGCCGTGCGGCCGCTGCTCCGAAATCGCAACCGGGGTGCCTCCGCCAGGCCCACGCTGCTCCCATCCCGGCACCACCCACCCAATGAAGGAGCAGACGATGAAGATCTTCCTGGCACTCTGGTACGCAATGAAGGCCCTGGCCCGGCTGGCGATGATCGGCATGGCGATGGCCGTGCTCGGTTCCGGCTCGGCGCATGCGGCGGCCGCCACCGGCACCGGCAAGGTGCAGGTCGAGGTGGTCGGCAAGGGCCGTCCACTGCTGATGATCCCCGGTCTTAACAGCAGCGCCGAGGTCTGGCGCGAGACCTGCCTGGCGCTGAAGGACGTGCAGTGCCATCTGGTGCAGCTGCCGGGCTTTGCCGGCGCTGCGCCCGCCGACCCGCGCCCGGCCGAATTCCTGCCGGCCATGCGCGGGCAGCTGCTGGCCTACCTGCATGACCAACAGCTGGGCCCGGTGGTGGTGATCGGCCACAGTCTTGGCGGCCTGCTGGGGCTGCAGATGGCGCAGGCCGAGCCGAAGGCAGTCAGTGCGCTGGTGGTGGTCGACGCATTGCCGTTCCTGCCGGCCGCGCGTGACCCGAACGCCACCTCAGACAGCGTGCGGCCAATGGCTGACCAGCTGCGCAAGGGCATGCTCGCCGCCGATGCCGCGCAGTGGCAGGCGCAGCTGAAGGCCGGCCTGCCGGGCATGACCCGCGATCCGCAGCGGCAGGCCGAGCTGGGGCGCTGGGGCGAAGCCAGCGACCGCCAGACCACCGCTGACGCCATGCATGCGGTAATGACCACCGACCTGCGTGACAGCATCGCCTCGATCACCGCACCGACGCTGGTGCTGGGCAGCTGGGCCGGCTACCAGCCGATGGGCGGCACCGAGGACAGCACGCGCGCGGTGTTCCAGGCGCAGTACGCGAGACTGCAGGGCGTGCAGATCGCGATGAGCGCGCAGGGTTTCCACTTCCTGATGTGGGATGATCCGCGCTGGCTGCGCGGTCAGGTGCAGGCCTTCCTCGACCACCACCACTGAGTTTCAACACGCCTCGGAATGGACATGCCGGATTCCTCCTCGACGGTACGCTTCTGGCTGCTCAATGCGCTGGTGTGGGCGCTCTATGGTGTTGCCGGAATCGGCCTGCGCCAGGCCTATTTCAGCGATGCCGGAAGCGCAGGCGTGTTGATCACGCTGGGCCTGGCGTTGGCCCTGTTCGGGTGCAGCGGTGCCATCCGCGCGCTGGCGCTGCGTGCCGACTGGTGGGCGCGCGGCACGGCCGGGCTGTTGCTGCGGCTGGCGCTGTCGGTGGCATTGGGCGCGGCAGTGGCGCAGCTGCTGGTGAACATCGCGCTGCGCTCGGCGCTGGCCTGGAACTGGGTGAGCCTGGGGCGGCAGACAGCCGACTTCAGCCCCAAGGCGCTGCTGCTCTACTGGTACACCACTGCGGTGATGCTGGCCCTGTGGGCAGCGCTCTGGGCAGGCCTGCACAGCCTGCGCCGGATACGCAGTGCGGAACTGGCGCGCCTGCGTGCCGAGGCCGAGCGCAGCGCGCTGGAGCGCGATGCACTGCGTGCACGGCTCAACCCGCATTTCATGTTCAATGCGCTGAACAACCTGCGTGCGCTGATCCTGGAAGACCCGGAGCGTGCGCGCGACATGGTCACCCGCCTGTCGCGCACGCTGCGCCAGGCGCTGGCACACAACCGCAGCGAGCAGGTCACCCTGGCCGAGGAACTGGTGGTCGTGGACGACTACCTGGCCATCGAGGCAGTCCACTTCGAACAGCGCCTGCAGGTAAGCCAGCACATTGATGCCGATGCCCTGCAGGCACAGCTGCCGGCGATGGCGCTGCAGTTGCTGGTGGAGAATGCGATCAAGCATGGCATCGCCAGCCGCCCGGGCGGCGGTGAGATGCAGATCCGCGCCACGCTGGACAATGATGTGCTGCGTCTGCAGGTCGACAATCCGCTGGGCGGCGTCAGCGAGCCAGCCCATGGCCATGGCGTCGGCCTTGCCTACCTGCGTGCGCAGCTCGGCACGCAGGGTCGTTTCACCCTGCAGCCGGTCGGCGACCGCATGCAGGCCCTGCTGGAGATTCCGCAATGAGTGGCGTGCTGCGTGTGTTGATCGTTGATGATGCACGGCTGGCGCGGCAGGAGCTGCGCACGCTGTTGTCGGCGCTGCCGTGGGTGCAGTGCGTGGGCGAAGCAGACGATGTGCCCGCTGCACGCGAGGCGATCGCCACACTGGCGCCGGACCTGGTGCTGCTGGATGTGCAGATGCCCTCCGGCAGCGGCTTCGATGTGCTGGATGGGCTGGAGACGGTGCCGGCGGTGGTCTTCGTTACTGCCTACGACACCTACGCGGTGCGCGCCTTCCAGGCCAATGCGCTGGACTATCTGGTAAAGCCCGTCGAGGCGCCGCGCTTGCTGGAAGCGTTGCAGCGGGCGCGCCAGCGCGAGGTGGTGGCGGGCGAAACGCCGGAGCCGCGCAGCACGCTGGGCGCGCAGGACCAGGTGTTCGTGCGCGAGGGCGAACGCTGCTGGTTCGTCGCGGTCTCGGAGATCCGTCGGCTGGTGGTGGATGGCAACTACACACGGCTATGGTTCCGCGACCAGAACGCCCTGCTGACCCGCAGCCTGAGCGCGCTGGAAGCACGCCTGCCGCCGGAGTTGTTCTTCCGTGCCAACCGCAACACGCTGGTCAACCTGCGCCGCATCCGAGGCGTGACGCCCAGCATCGCTGATGGCTACGACCTGGCGCTGGACGACGGCAGCGAGGTGGAGGTATCGCGGCGGCAGGCACGTGAACTGCGCGAGCGGATGGCGTTGTAGCTGCCGCTACAGCTCGGCACTGACCGGGCTGGTGATGAATCCCCACAGCAGGCGTGCCATCACTGCGGGCGAGCGTGCCTGCCTGCGCGCATAAGTCTGTAGCGCATCCAGCCGCGGGCGGTCATAGAGGTGGCCGGCCAGCAGCACGGCATGCACGCGGCGGGTATTGGCGATGTCGTGCAGCGGGTTGCCATCAAGCAGCACCAGGTCTGCGGCTTTGCCGACCTCGACGCTTCCATGCGATGCCTGCCGTTGCAGATGACGTGCGGCCTGCAGCGTAGCTGCGCGCAGCACGTCGGCCTGGCTCAGGCCGGCCTGTCGCAGCCACTGCAGTTCATCGTGGTAGCGGAAGCCGCCCAATCCGGTATCGGTGCCGACCAGCACGGTGACGCCGGCACGATGGGCCGCACCGGTGAGAGCCAGGCCATGCTCGAAGTAGGTCTTCAGTGCGTCTTGGCCGCGTCGGCCGGGATAGCGCGCTGCGGTGGCCTGCAGGTCATCACGCCACGCCCAGCGTGAAAGCGGGTCCAGATAGGCCAGGCGCGGATCGTCGACGAAGGCGGGGTCGCTTGCGCGTGCATCTTCTTCGCGGGTGACATGGGTCGGTACGAACGCGGCACCGCTGGCCTGCATCAAAGCGAACGCCTTGTTGCAGAGCGTGGGCTGATAGCTGGCAACCATGCGTTCGGCCAATACGATCGGGTCTTCGCCGTCGAGCGTGCCACCGCGCCATGCCGCCGCGTTGTCGAAGCAGTGGCGCACGAACAGATGGGCGTGCTCGAAGCTGCGCTGGCCCGCCTGCACCGCGTCGTCCAGAGGCACCGCCTTGGGCAGGTGGCCGACCAACGGACGGCGCAGCTGCTGCGCCTCGGTGGCCAGCCGCTGATAGGTGTCCGCACGCAGCCGGTTGTAGACCTTCAACGCGTCGACCCCGCGCGCGCTGTACGTCCGTGCACGCGCAGCGGCGGCCTCCGGCGTGAGTGACGGATCTTCGAAGTAGAAACTGGCGATCTGTACGAAGCGCGGTGCAACCTGCTGCCCGGCAATGGCCTGTGCGGTCCAGCGGCGCTTGTCGGCCACGCAGGCGATCAGCGGATCGGTGGTCTGCGGGCAGTCCATCATGTCGCGGGTGCCGGTGATGCCGTTGGCCAGCATCAGCGGGAACTGCAGCTGCGGCGACAATTGCAGTGCATGGGTGTGCATGTCCCAGAAACCGGGCAGCAGCCAGCGGCCGCCGGCGTCGAGCACGGGAAGCCGCGCGTCCTGCGGATCTTCCCCAATGGCAGTGATGGTGCCGTGGCGCACTGTCACGGTGGTGGGTTCGCTGACCTGGCCGCGCGCCACGTCCACCACCCGCGCGTTGACGATCACGCGGCTGTTGCCCGGCTCGGGCAACGGCGGAGCCGACAGCGGCCAGAGCAGAGCGGCGGCGAACAGCAATGGCGGCGCCAGCAGGAGGATGACCAGTACAATCGGCCACTGCCGACGGTGGGCGGAACGGGGCAATGCGCATGCTGCATCCATGAGCCGGCGATCCTTGTAGTGGGTCGCCCGCAGGGTGCTGCAAGCGGGACGCTGGCGCCAGTGACCATCGGCATCCGGCCCTGTCTGCCTCCAGGGCGGCTACCCTGTGCAGCAGAACTCCTGATCACACCCGCGCCATGTCCATCGTTCTCACCGATTTCGCCCGTCCCCGCCTGTTCCCGCGCGTGCCGCGTGGCAACACCATCCAGGACTGCACTGCCGAGCAGTTCGAGGCACACCTCAATGCGCATGCGCCGCTGAAGGTGCTGGATGGCTACGCGCCGTTCTGCAAGCTGTTCGTCTACGAGAACTGGACCAGCACGCGCTGCCTGACCGTACCGATCACCGAGGCCAACCGCCACCTGCTGCGCAGTGGTTACGAAGCGCGCAACCGCGAGGAACTACCGGTGCTGGTGCGCTGGTTCGAGGGCGTGGAATCACCGCGTGCGAGCTACCTGGTGGTGATCCTGTACAGCGCCGAGCAGCTGGCCAGGGAAGGCTCGCCGATCGAGGCCGACTGGGGCATCGTCGGCTGCATCTACACCGCCGAACCGGAAGAGGTACCGATGGCACCGATCACGATGATGCGCAATGCGCTGGGCGTGGACGAGGGCGGATCCGGCGTGCCGCTGGACCGCGAAGCCTACCGGCGTTCCGTCGAGTTCTGGGAGAACAACGCGAACTGGCGGCCGTGAGCAACATTTGTCATCCACGCATCGCGTGAATGTGCGGACCGCAGTAGAGCCACGCCATGCGTGGCCGCTTGGCCTTCAGGCAGCTTTCCATTCCCACCACGGGTAATGGTACTCGCGGTCGATGGCCTGCCAATGCTGGCCGCATTGCGTGCAGGCAACGGTGTGGCAGTCGCCCCAGCAGCCCTCAGCCTCTTCCACCGAGAGCAGCTGCATCTGTCCTTGTTCAATCAGGCGACGGGGATCGAAGAACGGGTAGCCGGGGTTGAGCGCGCACAGGCAACCCTCGCGTGCACGCCAGTAACGCAGCCGACGCAGGGCGGCCTTCAGATACGCCTGGTTGCTGATCAGCATGCCGCCAAGCGCGATGCCCTGGCAGCGTTGTTCGATCAGATCCACATGTGCGCTCAACGCGTCCAACGATGAGGCACTGAACAGTCGTGCGACGACGCGGGCGGCATCGGTGATGCGCGTTGCGTCGCGCGACAACAGGTCCTGCAGCAGCACATCGGCCTGTGCATCGTCGAGCCGGGGTATCGGCGCTGCAGACCACGGCCAGCGCATCAGCGTGACTTGCCGATGGCGGCGCAGTGGCCGGCGGTGAGGCGCAGCAGATCGGTGGGTGCCAGTTCCACTTCCAGACCGCGGCGACCGGCGCTGACATGCAGCGCGGGCAGCGCTTCGGCACTGGCGTCCAGGAAGGTGCGCAGGCGCTTCTTCTGCCCGAGCGGGCTGATGCCACCCACCAGGTAACCGGTTGCGCGCTGCGCGGCGTCAGCAGCAGCCATCTCGCACTTCTTGCAGCCGGCGGCTTCGGCCAGTGCCTTCAGGTCCAGCTGGCCGGCCACCGGCACGATCGCCACCAGCAGTTCGTGTGTCTCGGTGCTGGCCAGCAGGGTCTTGAACACCTGGGCCGGATCGAGGCCGAGCTTGTCCACGGCTTCGCCGCCATAGGATTCGGCGTGGGCGTCGTGCACGTAGCTGCGCACGGTGTGGGCGATCTTCTCGCGCTTGAGCAGGTTGATGGCCGGGGTCATGGCTGCATCGTAGCGCGCGCTGGGCGCGTTGCCTTGACCGAAGCTACTGCCGGAGCATCCACGCATGGCGTGGATCTACCAGTGGGGACTGGATGCGGGGTGTACGACCACGCGCAAACGCAGAACGGACGCCCGAAGGCGCCCGTTCCGTGTGTTGCATGCACCGGTGGTGGGGGGGGGGGGGGGGGGGCG
>NZ_JAPTFQ010000023.1:0-56628 GCF_030985535.1 Stenotrophomonas sp. Sm2128 | reverse complement strand
CGCCGCGGGTCGGCGCAGTGTTCTCGCCGGCCGGGCGCAACGGCGTGCTGCCGAAGTCGTCCGGCAGCTTCCAGCCAAAGCGCACTTCACCGCCGAGGTTGGCCTTGGTTTCCAGGTTGCCGATCGACCCGCCGTAGTGGCTGATCGCGTCCCAACCCCAGCCGTCGGCATTGATGCTGGCATCGCCGGGCCAGCGGCGCATGCGCTCATGGGTCAGCATGAACAGCGGCTCGTTGTGCAACTGGTTGTCCCAGCCCTTGAATTTCTCGTCGCCCAGCACTTCGTGCACGGCATTCTGCACCTGCTTGCCCTGTGCCCACGGGCCGACCACGCCCAGCGTCAGCTGGGTGGTCTGCAGGCGGTCGCCGCTGCGCGCATTGAAACCGAAGTTTGCGATCAGTACGCCGGCGTAAGGACGGTCGTCCTCGATCAGGTCCCTGCGGCTGAAATCGGTCGGGGTGAAGATGCCCTGGCCGATGCTGAAGATCATGTTCTGCTGCTCGAACCTGCCCGGATGCAGCCCTTCCAGGTACTGGTTCACCCAGCGCGCCATGCGCGGCAGGCAGGGGTCGTCGGTGTAGTCGACCAGATTGGGCGAGACCAGGGTCAACAGCGCACCGTTGGTGTAGCCCTGGTCCTGGTGGCGGCCACCAAACAGGTCGTTGTCAACGCGGAAGTTGATCTGCGGCGGGTGGTCGCGCATCGCGTCCGGGCCACATTGTTCGGCCGCCTGGGCGGCAAGGGGGAGGGCAGAGGCCAGCAGGCCGGCCAGCCCCAGGGCTGCGACACTACGCATGGATGGAATGCTCATGGGGAAGGGGACGGTTTTCGGTCGTTATATGCAACGCTACGGTACTCGCGCCCGCGCGGCGGAACGAGCACGTTCGAATCACTTGTCTGTTCCGAAAACAACATTGTCCAGCGGACACAATTTGTTACCCGCGCAAGCGCCGCGGGTCTGGTGTGAAGGTGACCACTGGCCGCCATACGATGCCTGGGCCAGTGCGTGACAGCAGATTGCAGTCAGCTGCCGTTGGGCTTTCGGCCCACGCCTCTGGGTGGCCTGCAACGCAGCAGGCCGCCGGTGCCGTCTTTGACGTTGATGAATACTCTTGGGTTTGTTGCCCTGCGGCCCGATAATGGGTCCATGGAAATCAAGTCCGACAACCCCGACCACGGCTTCCAGTTCCCCGGCCAGTTCGAGCTCAGCGCCATGGGCCCGGCCAACCGCGGCCTGGAACATGAGCTCCCCCGCCTGCTGCTGGCTGCCGGCATCGATGTCGTCAATGAACGCATCAGCTGGAAGCATTCCTCCAACGGCAAGTACGTGTCCGTCCGCATCGTGTTCAAGGCTGAGAGCCGCGAACAGTACGACCTGGCGCACCAGGCGCTGCGCGACCACCCGGAAGTGAAGTGGACGCTGTAGCCGACAGCTGCCCGGCTGAAGCCGCCCCCGAGGACCGCGCGCCGCGTCCGGCGCTGGTGCGTGACCTTGGCCGCCAGGCGTACGAGCCGGTGTGGCGCGCCATGCAGCGCTTCACCGACCAGCGCAGCGACACCGATGCCGACGAATTGTGGGTGGTCGAACACGACCCGGTGTTCACCCTGGGCCAGGCCGGCAAGGATGAGCATGTGCTGGCGCCGGGCGATATTCCGGTGCTGCATGTGGACCGTGGCGGCCAGGTGACCTATCACGGCCCCGGCCAGATCGTGGTCTACCCGCTGCTGCGCCTGCCGCGCCTGGGCATCGGTGTGCGCGATTACGTGTGCCGCATCGAGCAGGCCATCATCGATACGCTGGGCGAGTGGAACATCGGTGCCGAACGCCGCGAGGGCGCCCCGGGCGTCTATGTCGGCGGCGCCAAGATCGCTGCGCTCGGCATCCGCGTGCGTCGCGGCTGCACCTTCCACGGGTTGGCCTTCAATGTGGCCATGGACCTGGAGCCCTTCCACCGCATCAATCCCTGTGGCTATCAGGGGTTGCAGGTGACCTCGGTGGTAGACTTGGGCGGTCCCTCCGGGATGGAGGCCGTCAAGCCGGTGCTGCTGGACCACCTGGCCCGCCAGTTCGGCCTGCTGCTGCAGCACACCCCCGAACTGCCCGATCTTTCTGCGGCCGCCTGACCGCCCCCGGAACTGCCATGACTGAAACCACCGCCCGTTCCATTCCCCTGCAGATCGTGCAGGGCGACTCCCCGTCCGCCGCGCCGTTGCAGGCCGGGGTCAAGCAGCTGGGCGGTGACAAGATCAACCGCTCGCCGGTGCAGTTCGCCGACGCGCCGGTGCTGCGCAAGCCGTCCTGGATCCGCGTGCGCATTCCTTCGGGCAATGCCGTGCAGAACCTGAAGGCCAAGCTGCGCGAAAACCGCCTGGTGACCGTGTGCGAGGAAGCCAGCTGCCCGAACATCCACGAGTGCTTCGGCCACGGCACCGCCACCTTCATGATCCTGGGCGAGGTCTGCACCCGCCGCTGCTCGTTCTGCGACGTGGCCCACGGCCGCCCGAAGCCGCCGGATGCCAACGAACCGGCCAGCCTCGGCCAGACCGTGGCCGACATGGGCCTGAAGTACGTGGTGGTGACCAGCGTGGACCGCGATGACCTGCGCGACGGTGGTGCCCAGCACTTCGTCGACTGCATCACCGCCATTCGCGAGAAGTCGCCGGGCACCCGCATCGAAGTGCTGACCCCGGACTTCCGTGGCAAGGGCCGCATGGAGCGCGCGCTGGAGATCCTGGCGCAGAACCCGCCGGATGTGTTCAACCACAACATCGAGACCGTGCCGGACCTGTACCGCAACGTGCGCCCGGGTGCGGACTACCAGTGGTCGCTGAACCTGCTGAAGAACTTCAAGGCGCAGCATCCGGACGTGCCGACCAAGAGCGGTATCATGCTCGGCCTGGGCGAGGACTTCGAACAGATCAAGGCCACCCTGCGCGACCTGCGCGCACACGACGTGGACATGATCACCATCGGCCAGTACCTGCAGCCGACCGCACACCACCACCCGGTGCTGAAGTACTGGACCCCGGAAGACTACAAGGCGCTGGAAGACTACGGCTACGAGCTGGGCTTCAGCCACGTGGCCTCCGGCCCGATGGTGCGCTCGTCGTACCACGCCGACGTGCAGGCCAAGGGCGCCGGCGTCTCCTGAGGTGGGTGCGGGCCGTTGGTCCGCACGCCTTCGCCAGCCATGGCCTGGCGTTGCCAATGGGTGTCACCACCCTCCTGGTGGGTGCGGACCGTTGGTCCGCACGCCTTCGCCTGCATTCACAATTTGCTACACCGGCCCGGCTAGGCTGGTTTTCCACCGAGCGCGGCCGGGTGACAAACCCGGCAACTTTCGGCACTGTCGTGGTGTCTTAACACCCCGCAGTCTCCCCCTTGGCAAGGCGCCTTCGAGCACGTCAATGAAATTCAAAGCCCCCGCATTCCTGATGGCCCTGGCGCTGGTCGCGCCACTGGCGTTGGCGGCCAAGGCCGACTCGCCCGCATTGCCCGCGGCGGCCACCGCCGACCAGGTGACCACGTCCAAGCTGGTGTACGGCCTGCTGTCCGACAGCCGCTACGCCTACCGCCCGCGCGCGCTGGACGAGGCCACCTCCAAGGACGTGTTCAAGCGCTATCTGGAAACGCTTGACGGCGGCAAGCAGTACTTCACCCAGGCCGACGTGGCGCGCTTCGCACCGTTCGAGGCCAACATCGCCTCGGCCATCCGGGGCGGCGAGCTGGAGCCGGCGTTCCAGGTGTTCGCTGTCTACAAGCAGCGCGTCGGCGAGCGCGTGGCGTACGCGCGCAAGCTGCTCAAGCAGGAGCCGGACTTCACCACCGACGAGCGCTTCGAGTACGACCGCAAGAAGGTGCCGTGGGCGGCCAGCAGTGCCGAGCTCGATGAGCTGTGGCGCAAGTCGGTGAAGAACGATTGGCTGCGCCTGAAGCTGGCCGGCAAGAAGCCGGATGACATCCGCAAGACGCTGGACAAGCGCTACGCGACGCTGGAGAAGTCGGTCAATGAACTGAAGGGCGAAGACGTCTTCCAGTTCTTCATGAATTCGTACACCAGTGCCGTTGACCCGCACACGGATTACTTCACCCCGCGCACCGCCGAGAACTTCAACCAGGCGATGTCGCTGTCGCTGGAAGGCATCGGTGCGCAGCTGCAGCGCCAGGACGATGTGGTGGTCATCCGCGAGATCATTGCCGGTGGCCCGGCCGCGGTGGATGGCACGCTGAAGCCGGGTGACCGCATCGTCGGCGTTGGCCAGGGCAAGTCCGGCCTGGTCGAGGACGTGATCGGCTGGCGCATCGACGATGTCGTGGCCAAGATCCGCGGCGCCAAGGACACCCAGGTCAAGCTGGAATTCATCCCGGCTGCCGAAGGCGCCGATGGCAAGCACCACACCCTGGTGCTGACCCGCCAGAAGGTGCGCCTGGCCGAACAGGCCGCCAAGGGCGAGACCATGACCATCCCGGCTGCCAACGGCGAGCCCGCACGCAGGATCGGTGTGATCAAGCTGCCGACCTTCTACCAGGACTTCGAAGGCCGTCGCCGCAATGCCGCCGACTACGCCTCGGCCACCCGCGACGTGGCCAAGCTGCTGGCCGGCTTCAAGAACGACAAGCTGGACGGCGTGGTGCTGGACCTGCGCAACAACGGCGGTGGTTCGCTGGATGAAGCGATCGAACTGACCGGCCTGTTCATCGAACAGGGGCCGGTGGTGCAGGTGCGCGAATCCGGTGGCCGCGTCACCGTCAACAGCGACCGCAACCAGGGCGTGGCGTGGGATGGCCCGCTGGCGGTGCTGATCAACCGTGGTTCGGCCTCGGCCTCGGAGATCTTCGCTGGCGCCATCCAGGACTACGGTCGCGGCCTGGTGATCGGTGAAACCAGCTTCGGCAAGGGCACCGTACAGAACATCGTCGACCTTGACCGCTGGCCGAGTGGCGAGACCCAGCGCTTCGGCCAGGTCAAGCTGACCATTGCCCAGTTCTTCCGCATCAGCGGCAGCAGCACCCAGCACAAGGGCGTGGTGCCGGACCTGGCGTTCCCGGCCAGCGTCGATGCCACCGAATTCGGCGAGAGCACCTACGACAACGCACTGCCGTGGACCCGCATCGCCGCCGTGCCGCACACCCAGTACGGCAACTTCGCGCCGTTGCTGCCGAAGCTGGAAACCCGTCACGACGCGCGCATCGCCACCGACAAGGAGTTCCAGTGGTGGAACGAGGACGTGCAGCAGTTCCGCACCGAAGCGGCGAAGAAGTACATCTCGCTCAACGAGGCGACCCGTCGCGCTGAGCGCGAGCGCCAGGATACCCAGCGCAAGGAGCGCCAGGTGCAGCGCAAGGAGCTGGGCCTGGCCCTGGACCCGCTGGCCGATGACAGCAGCGATGACGGCCTGACCGGCAACGAGCGCGACATCGTCAAGGATGCCGCGCGCGAGAAGGCTGCCGAAAAGCGCCCGGACCCGCTGCTGCGCGAGTCAGCCTCGATCCTGGCCGACGCGGTGAACCTGCTGGCCAACGACCGCCCGCTGTCGGCGCAGGTGCTGCCGCAGTCCACCGGTGCCGGCCGCTGGGCGGACTGAGCCGGCGACGGCATGTGATACCGGAGGGGCCGGCATTGCCGGCCCTTTTTTCGTTTGGGGGACCTCGTTCACGGTAGCGCCGTGCCATGCGTGGCGGGGCGAAGTGCCACAAACGACTTAATCCCCTCCGTCCCCTTTTCCGTGCATGAACCGGCAGCAACGGCGGGGGCTGGCGGGCGTACTTTCGACCTGCCGCACACGGTCGCAGGACTACCCTTGGCGGTACCGTCCTCGCAGGAGTACCCATGCGGGCCTCCCGTCTTTCCAGTGTTGCCGTGGCGCTCGCCAGCGCCCTGATCCTGTCGGCCTGTGGTGGCCGCGTCGCCGACAGCACGTTGCTTCGCGAATCCTTTGATTCCGGCGACACCTTCTCGCGCACCGTCGATGGCCGTCCCGGTGACGCCTGCGAGGCCGCACGGCGCACACTGCTCAGCCAGGGCTATGCCATCGCCCGTTCCGACGCGGCGCAGGTGGAAGGCAACAAGAACTTCCAGCCGCGCGAGGACGATCACGAGCAGCTGGTGCTGCGTATTTCCTGCGCACCGCGCGGGAGCCAGACACTGGTATTCGTCAGTGCCGTGCAGGATCGCTATGCGTTGAAGAAGAGTCCGACCTCGGCCAGTGTTGGCGTCGGTGCGCTCGGATCTGTATCGCTGCCGTTCGGCAGCAATGACGACTCGCTGGTGAAAGTGGCCAGCAGCACGGTTACCGATGCTGAGTTCTATCGTCGCTTCTTCCAGCGCCTGCAACAGTACCTCCCGGCGGAGGCAGGCAAGCCCGTTCCGCCTGTGGTCACAACCCCGGAGCCCGCACCGGCGAGCACGGACCAGGATTGAACGTGCGCGGCAGATGGATGGGTGTGGCCCTGCTGCTGCCCGCGCTGGGCGCAGCAGCCACGCCGCTGGACTGTACACAAGGCCTGCTGCAGCGCCTGGGGTGGCGCTTCGAAACACGCGCGATCGGTGCACCGCAGGTGCATGGTGGCCCTGTGTGCACGCGCGCGTCGCTGCCGGAGGCTCAGGCGGCAGGCGATCTGCGCGTGAAATGGCCGGCGGACATGCCCGCTGCAGCGCGCAAGGCGTTGCTGCAGCAGGTGCTGGACGACCCGGCTACGGTTTGCGCCTACGCCTTCCAGCTGGGTGCAGCCACGCAACGTGCAGCTGCTGCATTGCAGGGCAATGCAGGATTCCGCTTCTCTGGCCTGCAGCTCGGTTGGATCGGCTTCGGCCTGCACGGCGCACAGGCGCAAGGCTGGCAGCGCACGCGAAGCTTCGGCCGTGGTTTCGTGCCCATTACGGGCAACAGCCAGGCGCTGCAGGCGTTCTACAGCGGCAATGTGCGCGCCGAATGTGGAGTCGGTCGCCAAGTCGCACAACTGGCCACCCAGCGCGAGCTGTATGGCGATGCGGCCTTCGACGCTGGATTCTCCGCAGAAGAACTGTCGATCGGTACGTTCCTCGCGCTGCACGATACCGACAGCATCCTGCTTGGCGCACACGCCGGTGACTACTTCGCCGATGGCAAGGCGGTGCGCACCTCGGCGATGGGCCGCCAGGCCTTCGTCGGTGTGCCTGGTTTCATCGAGCATGTGGACGACAAGGGCACGCTGGACGACCTGAGCAACCAGG
The DNA here is from genome assembly GCF_030985535.1 of Stenotrophomonas sp. Sm2128. NCBI lineage: Bacteria > Pseudomonadati > Pseudomonadota > Gammaproteobacteria > Lysobacterales > Lysobacteraceae > Stenotrophomonas > Stenotrophomonas sp. Sm2128. The sequence goes on along the minus strand of NZ_JAPTFQ010000023.1, from coordinate 49,414 downwards.
CCGAAAACTTCGTGGTGGTGTCGGTGGGCGAGGAGGCCGCGCAGGCGTTGGCCGCGCACGGCGGCCTTGCCTGGTACGACCAGCGCAATGCCGAGCTGTGGGCGCTGGCGCAGGACATCCCGCGTATCGGCCGGCGCTACTTCGAACGCCTGTTGTTCGAGCGCGACCCGGACCTTCGTGCACGGCTGGAACCGCGCTACCACGCCACGCTGGCACGCATGGACCGCCTGCTGGACGATCCGTTCTACCAGCAGTTCGTGATCTATGTGCATCCGCGCGGTATACGTCCCATCGGCTACCACATCGCCCGCCTGCTTGACCGCAACCCGCGAACCCCCTTTTCGATCGACCTGGCGGTGCACAATCTGCATACCACGCTCTACCGGCGTTGGCGCGAGGCGCAGCTGCGCCACTGCGCGGCTACCGGCAGGCCAGGCAGCCTGACCCTAGACCCCAACTGAAGGTGAAACAATGGATATTGCAATGATCGGCCTCGGCCGCATGGGCGCCAACATGGCCCAGCGCCTGCATCGCGGCGGCCACCGCGTCGTCGGCTACGACCCGGGCGAAGGTGCCCGCCAGCGCGCCGCCGAGGCAGGCCTGGAGGTGGTCGATTCGCTGGCCGCCGCGGTGGCCGCGCTGCCGGTGCCGCGCGTGGTGTGGCTGATGGTGCCGGCCGGCGAAACCGTCGACCAGACCCTGGGCCAGCTGACTCCGCACCTGGCCGAGGGTGACATCGTCATCGACGGCGGCAACTCCAACTACCAGGACTCGGTCCGTCGCGCCAAGGCGCTGGCCGAAGACGACCTGGGCTACGTCGACTGCGGCACCAGCGGTGGCGTGTGGGGCCTGCAGGAAGGCTACAGCCTGATGGTCGGTGGTGAAGCGGCGGTGGTGGAGCAGATCGCACCGCTGCTGCGTACGCTGGCACCGGCCGAAGATCGTGGATGGGGTCGTGTCGGCCCGTCCGGCGCTGGCCACTTCACCAAGATGGTCCACAACGGCATCGAGTACGGAATGATGCAGGCCTACGCGGAGGGCTTCGCGCTGATGGAGCGCAAGCAGGAAATGGAACTGGACCTCGCCCAGGTGGCCGAAGTCTGGCGCCACGGCAGCGTGGTGCGCTCGTGGCTGCTGGACCTGAGCACCGAAGCCCTCAAGCGCAATCCGTCGCTGGATGGCATCGCGCCGTACGTGGAGGATTCCGGTGAAGGCCGTTGGACCGTGGCCGAAGCGATCGCGCTCGATGTGCCGGCACCGGTGATCACCCTGTCGCTGCTGGAACGCCTGCGCTCGCGCGAATCCAATTCGTTCACCGATCGCCTGTTGTCGGCGATGCGCAATGAATTCGGCGGCCACGCGATCAAGAAATCGTAAGCACGAAGCCGGGGTCGGATCCCTTTCCGCAGGAAAGGGCTCTGACCCCATGCAGGCAGTCGAGCATGGCTCGACTCTGCAAAAGCCGTCTCCGATGGCTTCCACGTCGATGTGTCGACCAAGGTCGACACCTACCGTCGGGCGCGGGACTCTGTCGAAGGCGGGGTGGGTCCGGCTCCCGCAACCGGACCCATCCTGCCATCTCACGGATTGCCGGTTTTTGCCGTTGCTGTTGAGGTTGCCGGCCAGCGGCCGGCACTACCACGGGTGCAGGGCGCAGCCCTGCCGATCACCCCAACGCGATCCGCCGCCCTTCGCGCGCACTGTCCATGCCTGCCTGCAGCAGCCGCATCAGCTGCAGCGCCTGCACCGGATCGACCGTGGCTTCGCCGTCGCCATGCATGGCCGCGGCGAACTGCGCATACAACCGACGGTAGTCACCGGGCAGATTGTCGACGGTGCTGCGCTGCACGTTGTCCTCGGCATCACAGCGCACCAGCTCGCCATGCCGCGGGTCGATGCCCCAGCCGGGCGCACCGGGCGCCACACCGCGGCGCAGCTGCGCTTCCTGCACATCCAGGCCGTGCTTGATCCAACTGGCCTTGCTGCCATGCACGCTGAAATGCGGCGTGGGAGCTGCCACCAGGGAACCGGAATGCACGATCGCGCGATGCCGCGGGTAGTGCAGCACGGCGTGGAAGTAATCGATGGCGCTGCCGCCATCGCGCTGCACGGCCAGATCAGCATCGATCGCTTCGGGCCAGCCGAACAGCACCAGCATCTGGTCCAGCAGGTGCGGGCCCAGGTCGTACCACAGGCCACTGCCGGGACCGTCCTGCTCGCGCCAGCGGTCGCGCACCTGCGGGCGATAGCGATCGAAGTGCACATGGCACTCGGCGATGTCGCCCAGTGTCCCGTCCGCAAGCAGCGCCTGCAGCGTGAGGAAGTCGGCATCGAAGCGCCGGTTCTGGAACACGGTGGCGATGCGTCCGGCATCGCGTGCCGCAGCCAGAACGGCTTCGGCTTCAGCGACATCCAGCGCGAACGGCTTGTCGACCAGCACGTGCTTGCCGGCGGCCAACGCTGCGATCGCCAGCGGCGCGTGCTGTTCATTGGGCGTGGCGATCACTACGGCATCCACGGCCGGGTCGTCCAACACCTCCTGCGGCGTGGCACGCACGTGCACGTCGCTGAACGCGCGCAGCAACGTGTCTCGCTGCGAACTCACGATGCTGTGCAGCACCAGGCCGGGTGTGTGCTGGATCAGCGGTGCGTGGAAGACACGGCCGGCGAGGCCGTAGCCGATCAGGGCCAGTTGCAGGTCGGGGCGCATGACAGAGCTCCGGCAGTGGGAAGGGCAGGGTAAACGACGCGGGCTCACGGGCCAAAGCTGAACGGTTGTCGTTGCAGGTAGCCCGATTCACAGCGGCATGACCGCAACGCCACGCCTGCTCTACGCCGGCTTGTCCAGACTGGCAGCACATTCCGAAGGAGTACGACACGATGAGCAATACGACCCGCACGCTGATTGCCTCCGCCCTGACGCTGGGCCTGGCGCTGTCCTCCTCGGCCGCATTCGCCAAGGATCCGGCCGCGAAGAGCCCGCCGACCAGCGCGCACCCGGCGACCCATGCTGATCGCCACGATTCCAACGAGCCGGTGACCGATACCTGGATCACCACCAAGGTGAAGGCCGACCTGCTCGCCAGCAGCAACGTTCCGGGTACGGAAATCAAGGTGGAAACCGTGAACGGCGTGGTCAGCTTGAGTGGCGCCGTAGCGAGCCAGGCCGAGAAGGACAAGGCCGTCACCACCGCCAAGGGCATCAAGGGCGTGACCCGCGTTGATGCAGCCGCATTGAAGGTCAGCGCTGCCGCCAAGCGCTGAACCTGATGGGCGCCCCCTCGCGGGGCGCCCGTTGAGCTGTAGGGTCGCGGCCATGTTCGGCTGGAACTCCAAGGCAGCCGAGCATGGCCCGGCTCTACAGGTCTGAGGACTGCGAACCTGTTCAGCCAACCAGGCGGGAAACCCCTGCGTTGTGACCGCCTGCGCTATATTGCCGGTTCCGCCGCAGCCGGACAGGGTCCGGCCGACGCCCTGCGGCCGTGCTGAAGAGGAACTATGGCGCTGGTTTTCAGTGACGACATCTGGGACCGCTGGCGGTTGCCGGCCCTGGCGCTGGCGGCTGCAGCGATCATCGTGGTGCCGTGGTTGACCCTGCGCAAACTGCAGCAGGACAACGAGCAGGCAATGGCCTGGGTCAACCATACCCAGGCGGTGGGCGTGGCCCTGCAGCAGCTGCAGGCTGATGTGCGCGACGTCGAATCGGCCGCATTGACGCTGTCCAAGGGAGTGGACGCACCCGGGCTGCGCGAGCGCATGGCCGCAGCCAACGACATTCCCGGTCGCTTGGCCGAACTGGGGCGGATGACCCGCGACAACCCCGACCAGCTGATCCGCATCGGCCGTATCGAATCGATGCTGGAAGGGCGGATGGCGCTTGCCCGCGAGCTGGCCAGATCTGAACCCAATAGCGATCAACGCGAGCTGGTGAAGGACCTGAGCACGCGCTATCCGATCCGTGGCCTGGTGGAGGAGCTGCAGGCCAGCGAACAGCAACTGTTGACACTGCGGGCCGAGCAGGCGGCGCGCCAGCGCAAGCAGACCGAGCTGGTGTCTTGGAGTTCGCTGGTGATCCAGCTGGGACTGCTCGGCCTGGTGCTTTGGCTCCTGCAGCGGCAGATCGGGCGGCGCCTGCACGCCGAACGCCAATCGCTGCGCTCGGCGGCACGCGCGGCATCGGTGTTGCAGACCGTGCGCGAACCCATCGTGCTGCTCGACCGCGACCTGCGCGTGCAGTTGCATAACCCCGCCTTCGCCGAGCTGTACGGGCTGCAGGACGAACGCGCCGATGGCCTGCTGCTGGAAAGCGTCGGCGACGGCGCCTGGAAGGACGCCGTCGTGCGCCAACGCCTGTCTGACGTGCTGCTGCGAGGCCGCGAGCTGTGGGATTTCGAGCACGAACAGCGCACCGCCGACGGCATGGCGCGCTATATGCTGCTGAACGCACGGCGCATGCCGCTGCCCGATACCGATGATGAAGTGGTGCTGCTGACGGTCAGCGATGTCACCATGCAACGCGCAGTCCAGCTGCGCGTTGAAGAGCTCAACCGCCAGCTGGAAGGCAAGGTCGCGCAGGTGTCCGAGGTCAACCGCGAGCTGGAGGCCTTCAGCTACTCGGTCTCGCATGACCTGCGCGCACCGCTGCGCCACGTCGCCGGATTCTCCGACAAGCTGTCGCGCCACCTGGGCGACGCTGCCGATGACAAGAGCCGTCATTACCTGGACGTGATCTCCAGTTCGGCCCGGCGCATGGCGGCGCTGATCGATGACCTGCTGGTCTACTCGCGCCTGGGCCGCGCGGCGATGCGCCAGCAGGCGGTGGACATGCAGTCGCTGGTGGCCGATACCCGCGCCATGCTCGATTCCAACCTGCAGGCCGAGGCGGAGAACAGTGGCCATGTGCACCAGGTGGAGTGGAGCATCGCGCCGCTGCCGATCGTGGTCGGCGATGAGAACATGATCCGCCAGGTCTGGCTGAACCTGCTCGGCAACGCGGTGAAGTACTCGGGCAACCGCGAACCGGCGAAGATTCGCGTGGACTACCAGCCGCAGCCTGACGGCGGTCATCAGTTCACGGTCAGCGACAATGGTGCAGGCTTTGACATGGCCTACGCCGGCAAGCTGTTTGGTGTCTTCCAGCGCCTGCACAAGGCCAGCGACTACCCGGGTACCGGCATCGGCCTGGCCAGCGTGCGCCGCGTGCTCACCCGTCATGGCGGCCGTATCTGGGCCGAGGCTGAACCGGACGTCGGCGCCACCTTCCACTTCTACCTGCCTCCCGCGATCGATGCGGACAAACAAGGGCCTTCTGCATGACCACTTTGCGCACCATTCTTCTCGCCGAAGACAGCCCGGCCGACGCCGAAATGGCGATCGACGCCCTGGAAGAGGCGCGTCTGGCCAACCCCATCGTGCACGTCGAGGATGGCGTGGAAGTGATGGACTACCTGCTGCGGCGCGGCGCCTTCGCCAACCGCGAGGAAGGCCTGCCGGCAGTGCTGCTGCTGGACATCAAGATGCCGCGCATGGATGGCCTGGAAGTGTTGCGGCAGATCCGCGAACACGAAGAGCTCAAGCGCCTGCCGGTGGTGATCCTGTCGTCCTCGCGCGAGGAAAGCGATCTGGCCCGGAGCTGGGACATGGGCGTGAATGCCTATGTGGTCAAGCCAGTGGACGTGGACCAGTTCTTTGGCGCGGTACAGACGCTGGGCAAGTTCTGGGCGTTGATCAACCAGGCACCGGAACTCGAGTGAGCCCATGCCCTTGACCGGTCCCGCCCTGGGGGCGCTGCGCATCCTGCTGGTGGAGGACTCACCGGAAGATGCCGAGCTGATGTCCGAACAGATGCTCGATGCGGGCCTGGAGGCCCGCTTCGAGCGTGTCGAGAGCGAGGCCGAACTGCGCCAGGCACTGGCCGCGTTCCAGCCGGACATCGTGCTGTCCGACCTGAGCATGCCGGGGTTTTCCGGTGATGACGCGCTGCGCATCGTGCGCGAGACCTCGCCGGAAGTACCCTTCATCTTCGTCTCCGGCACCATGGGTGAGGAGAATGCGGTGGCGGCGCTGCAGAAGGGCGCCAATGACTACATCATCAAGCACCAGCCGGCGCGCCTGCCGTCGGCGGTGGCACGTGCGATCCGCGATGCACGCAGCGCGATCGAGCGCGCACGGGTGGAAACCGAGCTGATGCGCGCACAGCGCCTGGAAAGCCTGTCGCTGCTCGCAGCCGGGCTCAGCCACGACCTGCGCAACATCCTGCAGCCGTTGCTGATCATGCCGGACCTGCTGAAGGCGCGTACCGACGATCCGCAGCTGCACCACCTGGCCGATGTCATCGCCGAGTGCGGCCGCCGTGGCCATGAGATGGCCGAATCGATGCTGTCGTTCGTGCGCGGTTCGCGCAAGCCGAGCGAGCGCATCGAGATCGATGGCCTGTTCGATGCGGTGGCACTGCTGTTGCGCAGCAACGTGCCTGATGCGGTGCGCCTGGAGTTGCAGGTGCAGGACGAAGGCCTGGTGGTCGACGCCAACTACACCGAACTGCAGCAGGTGATGCTGAATCTGGCGCTCAACGCGATACAGGCGATGCCCAACGGTGGCCGCCTGAGCCTGACTGCCAGCCATGCCGGCCATCGCGATGGCGTGGACTGGATGCACATACGGGTCGCCGACGAAGGCATCGGCATGGATGCGGACACGCTGTCGCACCTGTTCAATCCGTTCTTCACCACCAAGGCCGACGGCACTGGCCTGGGGCTGATTTCCTGCAAGCGCATCGTCGAAGGTGCCGGCGGCAGCATTCACGTCAGCAGCCAGCCGGGGCAGGGCACCTGCTTCGAACTGCGCCTGCCGATGCACGAGGCCATCGATGGCAGCGAGCCGATCGAACAGCTGGTGGCCTTGGGCAGCGGCCAATCGATCCTGGTGGTCGATGGCGAAGCCACGCGTCTATCGCTGCTGGGCAATGCGCTGTCCAGCCAGGGCTACCAGCTGCAGTTGGCCTCCGATGGGCCGGCAGCGCTGCGCTGGATGCAGCAGGAGGCGATGCCCGCGCTGGTGATTGCCGATGCCGGCTCCAAGCTGCTGCCGGCCAGCCAGCTGCTGGGCGAGATGGCGACGTTGGGCTATCGCGGCCCAGCACTGGTACTGGAAGACCCGGCAGTGCCGGTCGCGGCCGATGCCTTCCCGGACGGCGTGGAGGTGCATGTGCTGCACAAGCCGCTGCAGATGCAGCAGGTCTTCCGCGCCGTGGCCGAAGCGCTGGGCTGATGCCCCGGTAGTGCCGGCCGCTGGCCGGCATCCCAGTGTGGTGGGATCAATGCGGTTGCCGGCCAGCGGCCGGCACTACCGTTCGGCAGTTTCCCAGGGGAAGCGCGGCAGGGCGTCCACCGTCTGTTCCAGCCGCTGCAGATGCAGCTGGTCTTCCGCGCAGCGGCCGAAGCGCTGGGCTGATGCCCGGTAGTTTCCCAGGGGAAGCGTGGCAGGGCGTCCACCGTCTGTTCCAGCCGCTGCAGATGCAGCTGGTCTTCGCGCGGTGGCCGAAGCGCTGGGCTGATGCCCGGTAGTTTCCCAGGGGAAGCGTGGCAGGGCGTCCACCGCCTGTTCCAGGCGCCGTGACCAGTTCTGGTGGATGTCCGCATACAACGTTGAATCCGCGCCGAGCCGCAGCTGCTGCCCGATGCGCAGGTCACCATCACGCAGCAGCGCCAGGTCGATCGGCAGGCCTACCGACAGATTGGAGCGAATGGTCGAATCCAGCGACACGATTGCCGTGCGCGCCGCGTCCTCCAGGCGTGTGGCCGGGCTGAGGATGCGGTCCAGGATGGGCTTGCCGTACTTGGACTCACCGATCTGAAGATAGGGCGTCTCCGGCGAAGCGGCGATGGCGTTGCCGAGCGGGTAGATCATGTACAGCCCGGGCCGCTCGCCAGCGATCTGGCCACCGAAGATCAGCGTGGCCTGGGTGTTGACCCCGTCATGGCCGTGCTCGCTGTGGCTGCTGTGCACCTGGCTGTCCACCAGCAGCTGGCCGACGTACTCGGCAGCTTCGAACAGATGGGTCATGTCGCGCAGGTTGGGCGTGCGCCGTTCACCGGCGTCGCGCCCCAGGCGTGACACCAGCAGCTGGGTGGTGGCCAGGTTGCCAGCCGCCATCAGCACGTAGGCTGCCTGGCCGGGGTACTCGAACACGTGCAGCTTGCGGTGCACGCGCACATCGTCCAGCGAGGCATTGGTCCGGGTGTCGGCAGCGAAGACCAGGCCTTCGTCCACCTCGATTCCAACGCAATAGGTCATGTCGGTGCCCTATCATGTGCGTCCCGGATTGTAGGCAGGCCGCCGTGACGACGGCATGTCCACGCCCCCCAAGTGCCGTCACCTGAACCGCATGACCACCGTGCTCCTGAGCCTGGGCAGCAACGTCCAGCCCCGCCGCTACCTCCACGCCGCGGTGACGGCCCTGCGCGAGCGCTTTGGCGCACTGCAGGTGTCACCCGCCTACCGTACTGCCGCGGTCGGCTTCGATGGCCCGGCCTTCCTCAACAATGCGGTGGCGATCGAGACCGATCTGCCGCTGCAGGAACTGGACGACTGGCTGCATGCGCTGGAAGACGCGCATGGCCGCGATCGCAGTGGGCCGCGCTTCTCCGACCGGACCCTGGACATCGACGTGGTGTTCTACGGCGACCTGGTGGTGGAAGGCCCCGGCCACCTGCGCATTCCGCGCCCGGAACTGAAGCATGCCTTCGTGCTGAAGCCGCTGGCGGACATCGCGCCGGGCTTCATCGACCCGGTCAGCGGGCAGGACCTGGCCACGCTGTGGCGGGCGCACGCGCAGTTTGGCGAAGCGTTCGAGGTGGTGGACCTGGAATGACGGCGGTTGCCGGCCAGCGGCCGGCACTACCTCAACTGACCGTGCGCCCGCCATCCACGCGCAGGGTGTGGCCGGTGACGAAGCTGGCTTCGGCCACCAGCCAGTAGACCGCTTCGGCGATCTCCTCGACCGTGCCGATCCGCGCCAGCGGCGTGCGCGCCAGCAACGCCTCGCGGGCGAAATCGTCCTTGCCCTGTTCCGGCCACAGGATCGCACCCGGCGCGACCGCATTGACCCGCACCTTCGGCGCCAGCTCCAGTGCCAGCGAGCGGGTGGCCATCTCCAGCGCGGCCTTGGCCATGGTGTAGGCGATGTGGTCGCGCATCGGGTCGGTGCCATGCAGATCGGTCAGGTTGACGATGCAACCCTGCTGGCGGCGCAGGTAGGGCGCCGCCGCCTGTGACAGCAGCAGCGGCGCGCGTGCATTGACCGCGTACAGCTCGTCCATCGCCTCGGCGGTGACCTGGCCGAGCGGGGTGGGGAAGAAGTTGGAGGCGTTGTTGACCAGCGCGTCCAGTCGGCCGAAGTGGGTGACCGCCTGTTCCACCAGGTCGGCCAGGGCGTCGGCGTCACGCAGGTCGGCCTGCAGGGCCAGCACGCTGCCCGGGCGCACGTTGTCGAAATCGAACGCGGCCTGCTGCAGCTCGGCGCTGGAGGTATTGGCGTGCAGCACCACCGACCAGCCACAGGCGTGGAACTGGCGGGCGATGGCCGCACCGATCCGGCGCGCGCTGCCGGTGATCAGGACCACGGGGTGGGTATCGCTCATCGAGGGTCCTCCAAGGCTCGGCTATCCTGTGCACCATTGTCACCGCATTCGAAGACGCCATGCAGCCCACCTTCCCCCTGCCCGAAGCCGATGCCCTGGCCCATAGCGACCAGCTGGCGGCCGCCCTGCGCGCCGAGATCCTTGCGCAGGGCGGGGCGATGCCGTTCTCGCGCTTCATGGAGCTCTGCCTGTATGCCCCCGGCTGGGGCTATTACAGCGCCGGCGCCAGCAAGTTCGGTGGCAGTGGCGACTTCACCACCGCCCCCGAGCTCGGCAGCCTGTTCGCCGGCAGCGTGGCCAATGCGCTGGCGCCGGTGTTTGCCCAGCTGGGTGCGCAGGCGCGCATGCTGGAACTGGGCGGCGGCACCGGCGCCTTCGCCGAGGCGGTGCTGCTGCGCCTGGCCGAGCTGGACGCGCTGCCGTCGCGCTACGCCATCCTGGAACCCAGCGCCGACCTGCGCGAGCGCCAGCAGCAGCGCCTGCAGCAGAACCTGCCGGCGGAGCTGGCCGCGCGGGTGGATTGGGTCGACCGCCCGTTCGAGGAGGACTGGGAAGGGGTGGTGTTCGCCAACGAGGTGATCGACGCGCTGCCGACCCCGCGCTTCCTGATCCGGGACGGCGAGGTCTACGAGGAAACCGTCGAGCTGGACGCCGAGGGCAACTTCATCCGTGGCGCGCAGCCGGCCGACATCCTGCTCAACGGTGCGGTGCGCCATATCGAGCGCTACCTGGAAAAGCCTTTCGCCGAAGGCTACCGTTCTGAAGTGCTGCCGCAGCTGCCGTACTGGCTGCAGGCGGTGGCCGGTGGCATGCAGCGTGGTGCGATGCTGTTCGTCGACTACGGCTACAGTCGCAGCGAGTTCTACCAGCACGACCGCGACGATGGCACCGTGCGTGCGTTCTACCGCCACCACGTGCACAACGACGTGCACCGCTGGCCGGGGTTGCAGGACATCACCGCGTCGGTGGATTTCACCGCGATGGCCGAGGCCGGCATGCACGGCGGATTCGAGCTGGCCGGCTACTGCAGCCAGGCCAGCTTCCTGCTCGGTAATGGCCTGGACCAGGTGCTGCTGCTGGCCGAGGAACGCACCGATGAGGTCGGCCGCATCCAGCTGCGCGACCAGGTGAAGAAGCTGACCCTGCCGACCGAGATGGGCGAGCGCTTCCAGGCCATCGGCCTGCAGCGTGGTGTCGACTTCGAACCGGCCTTCGAGCTGGGTGACCTGAGCTGGCGCCTGTGAGCGAGGTGTTGCCGGCGATCAAGCCGCTGCGGCGGCCGCGGTTGTGGGCCGGGCTGTGGGCGGCGGCAGTACTGCTGGTGATCGTGGTCTGCCTGATTCCACCGCCGCCGATTCCGTTGCCGGAAAACAGCGACAAGGGCGAGCACTTCCTCGCCTACTTCATCCTGGCCGGCAGCGCGGTGCAGCTGTTCCGTCGGGGCCGCCCGCTGCTGTGGGTGGGCGTGGGACTGGTGTTGATGGGCATCGGCATCGAATTTGCCCAGGGTGCGCTGACCAGCAACCGCATGGCCGACCCGATGGATGCCATCGCCAACACGGTCGGTGTGCTCGCCGGCATGGCCACCGCACTGACCCCGCTGCGCGACCTGCTGCTGCGCTGGCGCGGGTAAAGGCGTGCCAACCCAGGTTGGCACCTACCCGTAGATCCACGCCATGCGTGGATGCTCTGCCCGAGGTGCCGACCAAGGCCGGCACCCACCTGGACAGGCCTGCCGTCATTTCCCCAGGGTCACCTCATCCAGCACCCACATCGCCGGGCGCGTGTCGCCGGTGAAGTTGATGCACAGGTCACCGCTGCCCTGCGTCCCCTTCGGCAGCGCCGCACGCAGGGTCACGAAGCCATCGGCATCCGGCTTGGCCGGCAACGGCACTTCCGCCAGCACCTTGCCGCTGCAGTCGCCACGACGCACGAGCATCTCACCGTGTGGCCGCTTGGCCTTCTCGAAGCGACGCTTGGGTTCATCGTGGGCAAGCTGGAAGTAGTACGGAATACGCCCCGCGCGGACCTCCAGGCTGCCGATGCCGTCCAGCTGTGCCTGCGGCCAGCGCCAGCACGGCTGGAAGATGTCCACGTTGAACACCGCACGGTTGCCTTCGCGTGGGCCATCGTCTTCCAGGCGCAGCACCAGGCCCTTCTTGCCCACGCAGCTGAGCAGCTCATCGCTGCGGCGGCTGAGCAGCGACTGTGCGGTGAAGGTGGCAATGGTCGGTTTCGCCGCCAGCATCTGGCCCTGGTAGAACGCGGCAGCCTGCACGGTGGTTGGCAGTTTTCCGGTCAGCGGCTGCTGGTACAGCGGTGACTGCGCGCTCAGCGGTTGCCCATCGGTGCTGTAGCGCACTTCATAGCCCAGCGGATTGGCCAGCGACACCGTCACCGTGTTGTCCGCGCGATTGTCGGTGTAGTCCACGCCCACTTCGAACGGGGTCTGCGCATAGGCCAGGCCCCAGGCACGGTAGCGCTGCAGCTGGGACGGCAGGCGCGCGAGGAAATCGCGGAAATCGCGATGTTCCGGCGTGCTCCAGCCGGTCTCGGCCACGGCGGCCAGGCGTGGGAACAGGTTGTGCTGCAGGCGTGCGTAGCTGCGCGTGTGCTCGGTGAACATGTTGGCCTGCAGGCCGAGGATGTGCCCGCGCTTGTCAGCGGCCAGCTCGGCCGGCACCGGCTCGAAGTTGTACAGCTTGCCGAGGTTGACCTGGGTCGGGCGGCCGGGCGGTTCGTTCGGCGAGGCCGTCTGCAGGTAATCCAGATAGAGGTAGCCGACCGGCGACATGATCACGTCATGGCCGGCGCTGGCCGCAGCCAGGCCGCCTTCGGTGCCCTGCCAGGACATCACCGTGGCCTGCGGCGGCAGCCCGCCTTCGAGGATCTCATCCCAGCCGATCAGGCGCCGGTCGTGCTCCTCCAGGAAGGTCTCCAGGCGCTTGATGATGTGGCTCTGCATGGCCATTTCATCCTTGATGCCCAGCGCACGCATGCGCTGCTGCACCTGCTTCGACGCTTCCCACTGGTCCTTCACCGCCTCGTCGCCACCGACGTGCACGTACTTGGCCGGGAACAGGTCGATCACTTCTTCCAGCACGTTCTCGAGGAAGGTGACGGTGCTGTCTTCAGTGTTGAACAGGTTGGGGAACACGCCCCATTCACTGATCGGTTTCAACGGCGTATCGATGGTGCCCAGCTCCGGATACGCAGCAATCGCGGCAGTCGCGTGGCCCGGCACATCGATTTCCGGAATCACCTGGATATGCAGCTTCGCCGCATAGGCAATCACTTCGCGGATCTGGTCCTGCGTGTAGAAGCCGCAATACGGATGCTCCTTGCCAGTGACCGGATCGATGCCACCGTCGCCGGCCGGCAGGCGGCAGCTGCCCACGTCGGTCAGCTTCGGGTAGCGCTTGATCTCCATGCGCCAGCCCTGGTCGTCGGTGAGGTGCCAGTGGAAGGTGTTGAGCTTGTGCGCGGCCATCGCGTCGAGCACGCGCTTGATCTCGTCCAGGCTCTGGAAGTGACGTGCGGAATCGAGCATGAAACCGCGCCAGCTGAAGCGCGGCGCGTCCTGGATCTGCACCGCCGGCAGCACGCCATTGCTGCCGCCGGTGGCGAGCTGGGCGAGGGTGGTCGCGCCGTAGAACAGGCCGGTTTCGTTGCCGGCCTGGATCAGCACGCCCTGCGCGGTGCTCTCCAGCGTGTAGCTTTCGCCGCTGTCGCGGAAGGTGGGCACGATCTGGAAGCGGATGCTGCTCGACGTGCCTGCCGCCTTGCCCCTGGCTGGTGCAAGGCGCGGACCACCGCTGCGGGCCAGCAGATCGGCGAACTGGCTGGCGACGCGCTGCGCGGCTTCGCCTTCGGCCTGCAGCACGGTGTCGGCGCGGACGGTGATGCCGCTGCCCTGGCCGCGCTGCACGCTGGCCGGGGCAGGAATCAGCATCAGGCTGTCGGCGCGCAGCAGGGGGCCGGGTGCTTCAGTGGCGGGTGTGGGGTCGGCGGCAAGTGCCGGCAGTGCCGGCAACAGGGCGAGCAGGCTGCCCAGCAGCACTGCGCTGCGCATCCGGGCGCGGGAAGGCTTGACCATCGGTACGACTCCTTGGAACGGTGCGATGAACGCTATACATGAAAAACGCCGGGCCCGGAATGACCCAGGCCCGGCGTGCGTGCACGACTCGGCGATGTTGCCGCCGCTGGATCAGTACTTGAAGCGGAAGTTGAGGTAGTACTGGCGACCGTTGCTGTAGAACGAGGTCGGGATGGCCGCGGTCTGGTAGTACTTGTAGGTCGGGTTGTTGAGGTTGAGCGCATCGAAGCTGATGCTCAGCCAGTCGGTGGCCTTGTAGCTCAGCGACGCCGACAGGGTGCCGAAGTCATCCTGGTAGTACGGGTTGGCGCCGGACAGGCCGATCAGGAACGACGAACGGCGGGTGTAGCTGACGCGTGCACCGAAGGTATCGTTCTCGAAGTAGGCACCGACGTTGTAGGTGTTCTTCGAAGTACCCAGCAGGTTGTCGCTGCCATCGGCCCAGGTGTGGTCGGTGCTGCCATCGGCGTAGGTGTAGTTGGCATTGACACCGAAGTACTCGCCGATCGGCTGCTCATAGGCCACTTCGATACCGCGCACCTTGCCGTCGGCATTGCGCGGGCGGGAGATGTTGTATTCCTCGAGACGGTTGGTCAGCTCGCTGAACAGCATTTCCTTCTCGGTGCTGAAGGCGACGTAGTCCTTCAGGCGCATCGAGTAGGCACCGATCGACAACATGCCGCGCGGCATGAAATACCACTCCAGGTTGGCGTCGAAGTTGGTCGACACCACCGGCTTCAACTTCGGATTGCCGCCACCGCCGGTCCGGTTCAGGTCCGAACCGTACGACGAGGCACCCAGTGCCGAGAAGTCCGGCAGGGTCTGGGTCTGCGAGGCGGCCACGCGCAGCACCAGGTCGTCACGCAGGTCGTACTTGAAGTTGGCGCTCGGCAGCACACGGTTGTGCTTGTTCTCGAAAGCTTCGCGGGTCCACGCGCCGAACAGGCTGCTCACGTCCGGCACGGTCGAGCCGGTGGCGGCGGCGTAGGTATCGATATCCTGCTTGATGTTGACGTAGCGCAGGCCGACGTTGCCGCTCCAGCGGTCGCCGCTGAAGTTGCCCTGTACGTAGGCAGCGAAGTTCTTCTCGGACACCGTCCACTCGGCGCCGTAGTTGTGGCGGCCGGTCGGGCCGTCATTGCCGGACAGCCAGGTGGAGTTGTTGGTCACTGCTTCCTTCAGTGCGCCCGGGGTGAAGTACCACAGGTCACGCGGGAAGCTGCCACCGATGCCGTTGGCGAAGCCACCGGGGAAGTTGGCGGTGGCGCCATTCTTCAGCGCATTCCAGATCGCGCCCGGGGTTGCGCCTTCCGGCGACTTGGCCTCGCGCTTGTGGTCGCCGAAGCGGGCGCCGAAATCAATCGAGTTCAGTACGCCAGCGTCGGCGAAGTACTGGTTGAAATCGAGCGTGGCCCACTTTTCCTTGTCGATCGCGGTGACCTGCTGGTTGCCCCAGGTGCCGAAGTCGGTCACGCCGCTCGGGCCGATGTTGCCCCCGACGTTCCAGTCGATCGGCGAGCCGTTGCCGTGGGTTGCCCAGGTGGCGCCGCCACCACGGGCCAGGTTGACTTCGGCGATGTACTGGCGCGGCGTTTCGCCGGTGCCCTTGGTGCTGCCAGCCTGGAATTTCATGCCCAGGTTGTCGCTGATCTGCCAGTCGGCATCGAAGGTGATGTAGTTGGTCTTGGCCTTCGACTCGCGGTAGATCATGTCGTACACCGCGTAGTCGCGGTCGGCCTGGCCGGCGAAGGTGGCGTTGGACAGCACGCCATCCTTGATGACGTAACCCGGATTCGGGGCCTGGCCCGGAATCAGGATCTTGTTGCCATTGGCATCTTCAACGGTGCGGTCATTGAGGATGCGGCCACCCCACAGCATGAAGTTGCGGTTGTAGTTGTTCGCCTTCAATTCCGAGCTGAAGCCTTCCAGGCCCAGGGTCAGGTTGTCCATCGGCTTGAACTGCAGCGACACCAGGCCGCCCTTGCGCTCGCGGGTCTGTTCGAACAGGGTCGAGCCGAGCAGGCCCGGCGCGTATACGCCGGCCAGGTCCGGGTTGGACTTGGCCACGGTGCCATTCGGATCGATCTGGAAGAAACCGCCCGGGATTTCCTGCGCTTCGCGGCGCAGCTCGCGCTTCTGGCTGAAGGCCTGCACCATCACGCCGAAGTTGCCTTCGTCGTTCTTGTAGTTGAACAGTGCCGACAGCTGCGGGTCGTTGGACTTGGCCTGGTCCGAACGCACCATGCCGATGGAGCCTTCCGCAGTGAGCTGCTTGGAGAATTCCAGCGGCTTGCGGGTGAGGATGTTGACGGTACCGGTGGTGCCGCCGTCCTGCAGCTTGGCCTGCGAGGACTTGTTCACTTCCACCGAGCGCACCAGTTCCGACGGCAGCAACGAGTAGCTCACGCTGCGGCCGACGTTGTTGCCCTGGCTGAGCACGAACCAGTCGGCGGTGCCGACGGTGTGGCCGTTGATCAGGGTCTGGGTCAGGCTCGGGCTGGTACCACGCAGGCTGACGCGGTCGGCTTCGTCGAAGCCGCCTTCGTCGGCGCTGGACGAGCTGATGTTCACGCCCGGCAGGCGCTGCAGGGTGTCGGCGACGTTGTGCGCGGGCAGCTTGCCCACGTCTTCGGCGGTGACCACTTCCACGCGCGCATTGGCTTCGCGCTTGGTGTCCAGCGATTTTTCCATCGACCCACGGATGCCGGTGACCTGCACGGTATCCAGGTCGGTGGCGGTCTGGGCGGCCTGCTGCGCATGTGCACTGAAGGCGATGCAGCTGACGATGGCGGCCGAAAGCAGGGTCTTGCGGGTGTTCATGATGTCTCTCCTCATCACTCGATTGGATGCCGGCGGCGGTGTTCGATTACGGTTGCGATGACATGCGCGGGGCGGCGGCGAAGTCCCGTGCGTTGGCGTGCCACGTACTGCGTGCTGCGATTGCGTTGAAGCCTGTTGCGGTGTCAGGCGACCGACTGCTGCTGCAGGTACCAGCTGGCAGCGCCGACCACGCCCAGCTGGCCGTGCTCGACGACCTTCACCGGGATGCGTGCCAGCGCTTCGCCCATCGGCCCCTTCTGCAGGTAGCGTTCGACGAAGGTGCTGGCGTGCAGGTATTCGCGGATCTGCGGCAGGATGCCGCCGGCCAGGTAGACGCCACCATGGGCGCCGTAGAACAGCGCCATGTCGCCGATGGTGCTGCCGAGCAGGCCGCAGAACACATCCAGCGCCTGGCGCGCATGTGCATCGCTGTCGGCCATGGCCGCAGCGGTGACCGCGTCGGGGCTGGCCAGGGTCGGCGCCTGGCCCTGCAGCGCGCATACCGCGCGGTACAGGTTCATCAGGCCCGGGCCGGAGATCGCGTGTTCGATCGACACGTGCGCGCGGTCGCGCTGCATGTGGCGGACGATGGCCATTTCCAGTTCGGTGCTGGCGGCCAGGGTCGGTTGGCCGGCTTCGGTCGGGAGCACCACCGGGCCGTGCGCGGTGGGGATCCACAGCGCGGCGCCGAGGCCGGTACCGGGGCCGACCACCAGGGTCGGGCCGCGGGCGGCGGTTTCCGGTCCGCACAGGTGCAGCACGCCACTGGCGTCAACCTGCGCGGCGGCATAGGCCACGGCTTCGAAGTCGTTGACGATGTAGACCCGCTGCAGGCCGACGTCGGCTTCCACCTGGCGCGCCGACAGCGGCCACGGCAGGTTGGCGGTGATCACCGTGCCGTCCTCGCGGGCGTAACCGGCACTAGCGACCACGCAGTGCGTGGGCCGCGGGCCTTCGCCGAGGAAGTCGGACAGGATCGCGCTGAGGCCTGCATGGTCGGCGTTGCGGTACTTGCGGTACTCCAGCACCTGCACCGGATGGGCGGCATCACCGCTGGCCTGGACCCGGGCCACGCGCACATGGGTGCCACCGACGTCGGCGGCCAGGAACGAGGGCGCGATTCGGGACAGGACATGGGCCGGGGCGGGGTGGCTGGCGGTCACGCGGGCTCCTGCTGCAGGTGGGGCCGTCCCCAAGGCTCGAGGGCGGCGATTGGGGCGGAGTCTGTAACCGCGCTGACAACGATGTCAACGAGTTCGTGACACTTTCGTTGCTGCGTCGCAACGAATGCGGCGTGCAGTAAACGTTTACATGGCGTGAGCATGGGTTTCACGCTGGAGCCGTTGCTGCACGGGGCTCAAGGGCTGCGGCGCATTCAGCACGATCCGCTGCCATCGGGTTGCGCAGTGCAGCACGAGGTTCCCGCGGCCTCGCGGGGAAGTTGACAAACCTCGGTTGTCCATCGAAAGAATGTGACAACGTTGTTCCCAGCCACTCTCCGACGCCGCGTTCTGCGGCCGTCGCCGCAGGAGCCCTTCCCGATGTCCGCCGTCTCCGCTGCAAGCGTGCGCCCGAACGTGGCCACCTCCATCGCCATCGTCGGCGTGCTGTTCTTCCTGATCGGCTTCTTCACCTGGCTCAACGGCCCGCTGATCACCTTCGTCAAGCTCGCCTTCGAACTCAGCGAGGTCGGCGCCTTCCTGGTGCTGATGGTGTTCTACCTGTCCTACTTCTTCCTGGCCCTGCCGTCATCGTGGATCCTGCGCCGCACCGGCATGAAGAAGGGCCTGAGCCTGAGCCTGCTGGTGATGGCCGGGGGCGCCGCGCTGTTCGGCGAATTCGCCACCCAGCGCTGGTACCCCGGCGCACTGGGCGGCCTGTTCGTGATCGGCAGCGGCCTGGCCCTGCTGCAGACGGCCATCAACCCGTACATCTCCATCCTTGGGCCGATCGAAACGGCGGCGCGGCGCATCGCGTTGATGGGCATCTGCAACAAGATCGCCGGCATCCTGGCGCCGATCCTGATCGGCACGGTGGTGCTGCATGGCATTGGCGATCTGGACGTGCAGGTGCAGGCGGCCGATGCCGCGACCAAGGCCGTGCTGCTGAACCAGTTTGCGGCCAAGATCCATGCCCCGTACCTGGCCATGGCGGCGCTGCTGGTGGTGTTGGCGGTGGCGATCCTGTTCTCGCCGCTGCCGGAAATCAAATCGTCCGAAGCCAACGCGACGCCGGTGGCCGCCGGTGCGGTCGAGCGCCGCAGCATCTTCCAGTTCCCGCACCTGTGGCTGGGCGTGCTGTGCCTGTTCGTCTACGTGGGCGTGGAAGTGATGGCCGGTGATGCCATCGGCACCTACGGCCATGGCTTCAACCTGCCGCTGGACGAGACCAAGATGTTCACCGCCTTCACCCTGGGCGCGATGCTGGTCGGTTACGTGGTCGGCCTGCTGGTGATTCCGCGGGTGGTGTCGCAGTCGCGCTACCTGACCATTTCGGCGGTGCTGGGCGTGGTGTTCTGCCTGGGCGCGTGGGCAACGCACGGCTATGTGTCGGTAGCCTTCGTGGCCCTGCTGGGCTTTGCCAACGCCATGATGTGGCCGGCCATCTTCCCGCTGGCGATCCGTGGCCTGGGCCGCTTCACCGAAACCGGCTCGGCCCTGCTGGTGATGGGCATCGCCGGTGGCGCGATCATTCCGCAGCTGTTCGCCGTGCTCAAGCAGCACATCGACTTCCAGCTGGTGTTCGTGCTGCTGATGGTGCCGTGCTACCTGTACATCCTGTTCTATTCGGTGATCGGGCATCGCGCCGGCCTGCCGCAGGACAAGGCCTGATCGGCGATGATGGACGGCAGCCAACCCCAGGGAAAACCCATGCGCAGAGCGACCATCAAGGACGTTGCGGAGAAGGCCAAGGTCTCGCTGAAGACGGTCTCGCGCGTGATCAACAACGAGCCCTCGGTGATGCAGGCCACCCGCGCGCGGGTGCTGCGTGCCATCGCCGAGCTCGACTACGAACCCGATCCGTCCGCGCGCAACCTGCGCAGCGGCACCACCTTCGTGATCGGGCTGGTCTACGACAACCCGAACCCATACCACATCATCGGCGTGCAGAACGGCGTGCTCGCCGCCTGCCGCGAGACCGGGTTCGGGCTGCAGATCCATCCCTGCGATTCCAGCTCGCCGCTGCTGGCCGATGAACTGGCCGACTGGGTGCAGCGTTCACGCCTGGCCGGGCTGGTGCTGACCGCACCGATGTCCGAGCGCCGCGACCTGATCCAGGCGCTGACCGCGCGTGGCATCAAGCTGGTGCGCATCATCGCCGCCACCGAAGACCCGGCCGATGGCGCCTGTGTGTTCGTGGACGACCGCGAGGCCGCCTACGAGATCACCGAGCACCTGATCCAGCTGGGCCACCAGCGCATCGGCTTCCTCTGGGGCGGCAGCTCGCACCGGTCTTCGGGCGAGCGCTACGCCGGTTACGAAGCCGCGCTGAAGGACTACGGCATGACCGTGGACAAGCACCTGGTGGTGCAGGGCGACTACACCTTCGATGACGGTTTCCGCGGTGCGCGCCGCCTGCTGGCGCTGCGCGAGCCACCTACCGCCATCTTCGGTTCCAACGATGAAATCGCCGCCGGGGTACTGGCAGCCGCAAAGTCGGCCGGCATGAACGTGCCGTACGACCTGTCCATCGCCGGTTTCGAGGACAGCCCGTTCTCGCGCCAGTCGTGGCCGCCGCTGACCACGGCCAAGCAGGCCACCGAAGACATCGCCCGCCACGCCGCGCGCCTGCTGATCGCGCAGCTGCGCAGCGATGCCTACGACGACGCGCCGGCGCCGCTGCACAACCAGGGCTTCGTGCCGCAGCTGGTGGTGCGTGGTTCGACCGCGCCGATGCGCCCCGCCGGCGCACGCCCCCTTCCTTCCGATCCTGCCTGAGCCTGCCATGTCGCTGTCAGACCCCACGTCCACCCTGATGTTCGCCGAGGCCGCTGAAGCGGCCGACGTGGTCGCGCGCCAGTTCTCGCGCAACCACGCCACCATGGAAACCCTGGCCGCCAGCCTGCGTGCTGAACCGCCGCCGTTCGTGGTCACCTGTGCACGCGGCAGCTCCGACCACGCCGCCACCTATGGCAAGTATCTGCTGGAAACCCAGCTGGGCCTGGTGGTCGCGTCGGCCTCGCCATCGGTGGGGTCGGTCTACGCCGCACCATTGCAGCTGCGCGGCGCACTGTTCATCGTCATCTCGCAGTCGGGCAAGAGCCCGGACCTGCTGCGCAACGCCGAGGCCGCCAAGGCGGCCGGTGCGCGCGTGATCGCGCTGGTCAACGTCGAGGATTCACCGCTGGCGCAGCTGGCCGACACGGTCATTCCGCTGCACGCGGGTGCCGAAAAGAGCGTGGCGGCGACCAAGAGTTACCTGGCGTCGCTGGCCGCGCTGCTGCAGCTGGCCGCGTACTGGAAGCAGGACAGCAGCCTGCGCGCGGCGCTGGACCTGCTGCCCGACGCCCTGCGTGAGGCGTGGCAGTGTGACTGGAGCGCGGTGACCGAAGGCCTGGTCGAGGCCACCAACCTGTTCGTGCTCGGCCGTGGCCTGGGCCTGGGGGCGGCGCAGGAAGCGGCGCTGAAGTTCAAGGAAACCTGCAGCCTGCATGCCGAAGCCTACAGCTCGGCTGAAGTGAAGCATGGCCCGATGGCGCTGGTCGACCGCGGCTTCCCGGTGCTGGCCTTTGCCCAGCCGGATGAAACCGGCGCCGGCACCCGTGCCGTCGTCGAAGAATTCACCGCGCGTGGCGCACAGGTATGGATGGCCGGTGCTGGCGGCAACCTGCCGGTGGCTGCTGCGCCGCACCCGCTGTGCGCACCGCTGCTGACCGTGCAGAGCTTCTACCGCGCGATCAATGCGCTGGCGCTGCGTCGTGGCTTCAACCCGGACCTGCCGCCGCACCTGAACAAGGTGACGGAGACCGTGTAATGGCGACCGTCCTGCGCAATGCCCGCATCCTGGCGGGCGACGACTTCCGCGATGATCTGGCGCTGGTGATCGAGAACGGTCGCATCAGCGCGCTGTTGCCCGACGCCGCACCGCAGCTCGGCCATGCCGCCGAGCAGGTGGACCTGGGTGGCGGCTGGCTGCTGCCCGGCTTCATCGATGTGCAGGTCAATGGTGGCGGTGGTGCGCTGTTCAACAACACGCCGGACGTGGCGGCACTGCGCACCATCGCGCAGGCGCACCGCCGTTTCGGCACCACGGCGATGCTGCCGACCCTGATCAGTGATGACGTGGCAGTGATGCGCGAAGCGATCGCTGCGATGCGCGAGGCGATCACGCAGGGTGTACCAGGCGTGATCGGCATCCACCTGGAAGGCCCGTACATCGCACCGGCGCGCAAGGGCACGCACGATGCCAGCAAGTTCCGCGTGCCGGACGAAGAAGAAATCGCGCTGGCGGCATCGCTGGACAACGGTGTGACCGTGCTGACGCTGGCGCCGGAGCGCGTGCCGCTGGAGACCATCCGTGCGCTGGTCGAGCGTGGCGTGATCGTTGCTGCCGGGCACACCGCAGGTACCTACGAAGCGATCCGTGCCGGCCTGGATGCCGGTGTGCGTGGCTTCACCCACCTGTACAACGCGATGTCGCCGCTGCAGGGCCGTGAGCCCGGTGCGGTGGGCGCCGCGTTGGAGGACCGCGACAGCTGGATCGGCATCATCGTCGATGGCGTTCACGTGCACCCGGCCAGCCTGCGCGTGGCACTGGCGGCCAAGCCGCGAGGCCGCCTGCTGCTGGTGACCGATGCGATGCCGCCGGTCGGTGCCGACGATCCCAGCTACGTGCTGTACGGCGAAACCATTACCGCCGTCGACGGCGTGGTGCGCAATGCTGCCGGTTCGCTGGCCGGCTCGGCGCTGGACATGGCCACCGCGGTGCGCAACACCGTGCAGCTGCTTGGCCAGCCGCTGGCCGAAGCGGCGCGCATGGCATCGACATACCCAGCGCAGTTCCTCAATGTCGATGATCGCCTGGGCCACATCGCCGAGGGCTACCAGGCCGACCTGGTGCTGCTGGACGACGCCCTGCAGGTGCGGGGTACCTGGATTGCCGGACAGTACGAGGCCGCCTGATGAACAGTTCGCCGCCACGCCGGCTGGGCTCGATCGATGCCCTGCGCGGCATCACCGTGGCGGCGATGCTGCTGGTCAACAATCCGGGCGACTGGAGTGCGGTGTTCGCGCCGCTGCGTCACTCGGAATGGCATGGCTGCACGCCCACCGACCTGGTGTTCCCGTTCTTCCTGTTCCTGGTGGGCGTGTCGATGGCCTTCAGCGTGGCACCGCGCGCGCAGGATGCGGCGGCGCGACCCGCGTTGGCGCGCGGCGTGCTGGAGCGCGCGCTGCGCATCCTGGTGGCCGGTGCGCTGCTGCACCTGCTGATCTGGTGGGCACTGGATACGCATCACTTCCGCATCTGGGGCGTGCTGCAACGCATCGCGGTGTGTGCGGCGTTGGTGGGCGTACTGGCGGTCTACGCGCGACCGCGCGTGCAGGTGGGCGCTTTGATCGCGCTGCTGGTGGGGTACACCGTGTTGCTGCTGGGCAGCGGCGACCTGGCGCCGTGGACCAACCCGGCCAGCCGCCTGGATACCGCGCTGTTCGCACCGTGGATCTACCAGTGGCATGCCGATACCGGACTGGGCCATGACCCGGAAGGATTGCTGAGCACGCTGGGGGCGCTGGCCAGTACCGTGCTCGGCCTGCTTGCCGGTGGCCTGCTGCGCAACGGGCGTTCGGCGGCATTGGCAGGGCTGGGCGTGGCGACCGCTGTGCTGGGCCTGCTGCTGGCCGTGGTTCTGCCGTTGAACAAGCAGCTGTGGACGCCCAGCTACGTGCTGTGGACCGGCGGCCTGGCCGCGCTGGCACTGTGGCTGGGCCACGTGCTGATCGACCAGAAGGGTTGGCCGGCACTCGGCCGGCGCTTCGGGGTCAATGCGATCACCGCGTACCTGGGGGCATCGGTGATGTCGGTGGTGCTGATGGTCACCGGGATCTGGGGGTGGATCTGGCAGCAGCTGGCCACCGCGATGCCGCAGGCGCTGGAGCTGGCGTCGATGCTGCAGGCGCTGGTGTTCGTCGCACTGTGGTGGGGCGTGGCGTGGTGGCTGGATAAGCGGAAGATCTACCTGAAGATCTGACCCCACCCGCCAACTGCATCCACGCATGACGTAGATTGACCAGGTGCCGTGAGCGAATCTATTGGCGATGCAGGATCAGTAGATCCACGCCATGCGTGGATGCTTTGCGCGTGATTCCGGATGCCGGAAAAATGAACGGTTTCAGCCACATCACATCGGCGTGAGGGCTGGGCGATTTCACATCTGAACTGTGATTTCCCGCACGCAAGTTCACCTATTCGAAATGGTTCACCACACGGCAGACTGCAAGCGCCGTGCCGCACATACGCAGTTCCTGATTTCCCGCCCAGGAGTGCCCCATGTACCGTGCCGTTCCGCGTGCGTTCCGTCCGCGCCGCCTTGCTGTTTCCGTGTTGCAGGCCCTCGCCGTTCCCTCCCTGCTTCTGACGACCGCCAGCGTTGCGTGGGCCGGCTGCAACAGCCCGGCACCGACCGCCGGCCAGACGGTCACCTGTGATACAAACGCGCCGAATCCGCAGACCACTCCCGTTACCGCAAATGGTGCGGCCGGCATCACCGTCAATGTCGCCGCCGGTGCACAGCTGCAGCAGAGTGGTGGTGGATCGGCCATCGCGCTGGTCGGCGCCGGTGGTCACCTGCTGTCAAACCAGGGCGCGATCAGTTCGGTCGGCGGTGTAGCCGTGCAGCTTGGGGGTGGCAGCCGCGTCGACAACACCGGCAGCATCAGCACCGGCAACAACACCGCCCTGCAGTTCGTCGGTGCGGGCGACAGCGTGCTGGTCAATCGAGGAACGATCAGCGGGCGCACCGGCGTACAGTTCGATGCGGGCAATGATCGCCTCGAGATGCAGAGCGGCAGCATCACCGGCGGCGTCCTGCAGGGCGATGGCAATGATGTGCTGCTGCTCAGCGATGGCACGATCGACAGCGTCGACCAGGGCGGCGGCGATGACCAGATGACCGTCACCGGCGGCGCCGTCACCGGCGTGGTGGCGCAGGGCAGTGGCCGCGATGATTTCATCATGAGTGGCGGCACGATCGGCGCGCTGCAGCAGGGCGACAACATCGATACCTTCCGCATGAGCGGTGGCCGCATCATCGGCGCGTTCGAGGATGGCGACCAGGCCTGGATGACCGCTGGCCGCATCGGCCGCGTCAACATGAAGCTGGACAAGAACCTGTGGGACCAGTCCGGCGGTACCGTGGATGGCAACGTGGTGACCGGCTTCGACACCGACACCATCATCATTTCTGGCACGGCCTATATTGGCGGCAACATCAGCGTCAGCGGCGGCAACGACAGCGTGACCATCACCGACGGCACCGTGCGCGGGCAGGTGCTGCTCAGTACCGGCGATGACACCTTCAACTGGAATGGCGGTGGCATCGTCTACGGCGCGATCGACATGGGGCCGGACAACGACGTCGCCACCCTCGGCAACCTCAACCAGGGCAACCTCGGTGCGGTGCCGCTGTTCGACGGCGGCAGTGGCATCGACCAGCTCAACTTCAACAACGTCAAGACCACGGGCGTTGGCCGCTTCCAGAACTGGGAGGCGATCAGCCTGGCCAACAGCACCGAGCTGACCTTTGATGGCGATCTGGTGCTGGGTGACAGCAGTACCGGCACCGGAACGCTCACCGTGGATGACACCAGCACCGTCTACGCGGGCAGTGGCAGCCATGCCGTCCGTCCGTTCAACAGTGGTGCACTGGTGGAGATGGTCAATGCCGGGCGCATCGACCTGACCGGTACTGGCGCCGGCGACGTGTTCACCGTGCGTGGCAACTACCGCGGTGACGGTGGTGGTCTGTACCTGCGCACCGTTCTGGGGGCGGACAATTCCACCAGCGACCGCCTGGTGATCGATGGCGGTGCCGCCACCGGCACGACCGGCATCGGGGTACTCAATGCGGGCGGCAGCGGTGCCGCCACGCTGGCCGATGGCATCCTGGTGGTGCAGGCGTTGAATGGTGGCCGCACCGCGCCGGGCGCGTTCTCGCTGTTTGCGCCGGTCGCGGCCGGTGCCTACGAGTACTTCCTGTTCAAGGGCGGTGTCAGCGCCGGCACCAGCGAGAACTGGTACCTGCGATCGACGCTGGTGACCGGGCCAACGCCGGCACCCAACGGTGATGGCAGCGCCGCGCCACCGCCGCTGACGCCGCCGGTCGCACCGCCGCCGGCGATCACCCCGGCACCGCCGCCGCCACCGGAAGGCGCCACCGATCCTGACCTGACCGCCGGCGAGACCGCGCCGCCACCGCCGCCACCGGAACCGGCGCCGGGGGCGCCGCCCAGTGACCCGGCGGTGCCGGACGTGCCAGTGGCCGGCGGTGCGCTGCCCGGTACCGGCGCCCCGCCAACGCCGGGTGCACGCCCGGCCGAAGGCGCGGTGGTGCCGCTGTACCGCGTGGAGGCCGCCGCCTACGCGGTGGTGCCACCGCTGCTGCGCGAGACCTCGCTGGCCAGTCTCGGCACGTTCCACGAGCGGCAGGGCGAGCAGCGCCTGCTGTACAACCAGGGCGCATTCCGCACCGCCTGGGGCCGGTTGGTGGGGCAGAGCAGCGAGATCCACTGGAAGGGGGATGCGCAGCCGGGCTTCGATGGCGATGTGATGGGCCTGCAGGCCGGCCTCGACGTGTGGGCTGCGGCGTCTGACAACCACCGCAACCAGATCGGCGTATTCGTTGGCCGCACCCGCGCGCAGGGCAAGACCACCGGCCTGGCCCTGGGCTGGGAGAACGTGCAGGTAGGCCAGAACCGCCTGGATGACAAGCACGTGGGCCTGTACTGGACGTTCACCGACAGCAGTGGCGGCTACATCGACGCCGTGGCGATGCAGAGCCGCTACGACGGCCGCGTGCGTTCCTCGCGTGGGCTCGGCTTCGGCATCAAGGGCGATGGCACCAGCGTGTCAGTGGAGGCCGGAAAGCCGCTGCTGCACGTCGGGCAGTCCGCATGGTGGCTGGAACCGCAGGTGCAGGTGATCTGGCAGCGCGCTTCGCTGGATGACCGTCGCGATGAAGTATCGAGCGTGCGCTTCGACAACGACAACGCCTGGACCGGCCGCATCGGCCTGCGCCTGGCCGGCGATTATCAGTTGGCCGACAACGGCTGGCAGCCGTATTTCAAGCTCAATTACTGGCATGGCCGTTCCGGCGAGGACCGCATCCGTTTCGACGACGACGTGATCGTCAATTCGCAGCGCTCGCGCGCGCTGGAAGCCGGCGTGGGTGTGGTCGGTCGCTTCAACCGCACCATCAGTGCGTACGCCGTGGCCGACTACACGCGCGAGCTGGGCGGCGACCGCAACGAGAAGCGCCGCATCATCGAAGGCAACATCGGCCTGCGCGCGGACTGGTGACAACCGCAACCTTGGGTAGGTGCCGACCTTGGTCGGCACGAATCCCACCCACGCCATGACCTCTGCGCAGCCGGGCATAGGCGCAGCTCTATAGCAGCGGTGCGCACGCATCCGGTTCCACCAACGCTCCGGCATGATCGGCCAATACCACCACTGCGTGCAGCAAGCCTTCCTCCACCTGCGGCGGACACTGCGCCTGCGCATCATCCATCTCGCGTGCCGACTGCGCCGCCAGCAACACGCCCCCACACGCAGACACTGCCGCCAGGCAGCGCGTTGCCTCCGCCAGGTCCCGGCCGCGCGCCTCGCTGAGTTGCCGCTCGCGCCACGCCTGGCCGTCGGCTGCGTGGCTGTGCGCGATGCCGCGCAAGCGCGCGAAGAATGCGGAGGGCGGCGCCTGTTCGTTGGCTTCGGCGAGTGCATCTTCCAACGCTTCGGCGGCGGTAGTGGGCAGCTGCAGGCCGGGCAGTGCAGCGCCGAGCAATGCCTGCAGGCGTGGATAGGTGGGGTGGGGCGTGTTCATGGCGGCAACCTCACGAGGCAAGGCCACCTGCGGCGTGCAAGGTGGCGGGCGGTGCGGGTTGGCGTGCCGGTCAAAATCGAAACGAAAAAAAGCCGACGGATCACGAGGATCCCCACGCACCGCCCGCCATGGGCAAGCCGGTGCATTGTCGCGATTGCCGCTGAGGCGGCAACTCGATCGTTTCGATGTTTGATTCAGGACGCCAATCCCGGCCAGCGCAGGAGGCGCCGACGGAGGCAACCTTCTCGCGTTCTACGTGGCAATGACATGGGCAAAGTTGCAATTTACTGATCGCGTGCACGCTGTCTTGCTGCAACCCGCGGCGGGGCCAGATACGACAGTTCGCGCATGGCGAAAGCCATCACCTGCGGGCTATGCTGTGCGCCTGCCTCAACGACAAGGAAACGTCACATGCAGGTTCGCAAGGGAGTGCGTCGCATCGGCGCGCTGATGCTCGTGTTGCTGGCGACCGGCGCCATGGCCGATACGCCAGGCGCGGTCGAGGTGCCCTCGCCGGAGGCCCAGGCCGAGATCCTCAATCTGCTTGAACGGCAAGCGCTGTATCGCGATCGGGTGGACTGGGCCGCCACCCGCGTACGCCTGCAATCGGCGCAGGGCGACCCCGCGCAACGGCTGGCCGTTCTGCGCGAAGCCATTGCGGTCAGCACGGGCAATCATGGCGGATGGACGACGACCCAGCGCCAGAGCGAATCCCTTGCGCGCGCGCAGCAGGCCGGCGCCGCCGCCGTGGACCGGGCCAAGGCGGCCGATGCGGTGGATATGCGCATCGGCTGGGTGGTCATCGAGGGCTATGCCTCCACGCCGGGCGCGACGCCGCAGGAAAAATTCCGCCAGGACATCCAGCGTGCCGCGCGGTGGCAGCAGGTCATCCGCAGCAAGGACGACGGCGCGCGCTGTGGCTGGATCGTCGACCTGCGTGACAACAGCGGTGGCAACATGTGGCCGATGCTGTTGGGCATGGCACCGCTGCTGCGCACCTCGGTAGTGAACAACGAAGATGTGGGGTCGTTCGAAACTGCACAGGGGCCCGAGCGCTGGACGTTGACCGCGACCGCCGTGCAGCGTGCAGGCAAGTCGGTGCTGGACTTCGGCCAGTCCGGCTATGTGCTGCGGCAGCCCGGCGCGCCGGTGGCGGTGCTGTTCGGGCCGCGCACCGGCAGTTCGGGCGAGGCCTCGGTGCTGGCGTGGCGTGGTCGTCCGCAGACGCGGAGTTTCGGTCAGCCCACTGCGGGTGTCTCCACTGGCAATGTCGTGCACACGCTTGCCGATGGCAGTCGCCTGCTGCTGACCACCACCGTGATGCGCGACCGCAATGATCGTGGTGATGGCTTGAAGATCGAGCCCGACCAGCGTATCGAGGGTGATGCCGCCACTTTGGCCGCCGCCCAAGCCTGGCTGCTGGCCCAACCCGCCTGCCAGGGCCGCTGATCCATGATCCTGATCGGCCAGCAGGAGCGGGTGGTGGTGGTCGGCCCAACCGAAGCCCACCATTGCCTGCGCTGCCAGACGGAAACCGAGTTCGCCCCGCAACTGCGCTACAAAATGGCGCGCATCGACCTGCTGTTTGGCCTCACCTACCAGCGCCGCTACGAGCTGGCCTGCACCCGGTGCGGGCACGGCTGGGTGCTGGATACCGAGACCATGGACCAGCAGCTGGGCGGGGTGCCGATCCCGTGGCGGCACCGCTTCGGCCTGCCGTTGATGCTGGTCGGCGTGGCCGGGCTGGCCGCGCTGGGCTGGCTGTGGCGGCACGGATTCCTCGGTTGAGGAGCGGGCCTGTTAAAGTCTGCCCTGCAACCACGTACCGGAACCGACCATGGACCACGACACCCCGTTCGAACCCCTCAACGACCTCGAGGTGCGCCTGCTGCAGGCCCAGGACGGCACGCTGACCGCATCGCAGTTCCTCGATGGCCTGCTGACCTCGACGGCGTTCGTGCTGCTGGACAAGGCCATCGGCGAAGACGGTGCCTGGGACGAGAGCATCTCGCCGCTGGTGCTGACCAGCGAGAGCGGCGAGCCGATGTTCGCGGTGTTCACCGCGCCCGAGCGCGCGGGCCTGTGGCACGAGCAGCTGCCGCAGTTCGCGCATGCCATGCCGATCGCGGTGCACGCGCTGCTGGCCGGGATCGGCGACGGCGTCGGCCTGGTGCTGAACCCCGGCCTGGACGTGGGCATGGAGATGATTCCCGATGCCGTGGCCCAGCTGAAGCAGCGCGCCGCGGCGATCACCCGCGGCATGGCGCACTGAGCCAGGAACCACGTTCGGCAAGGGGCGCATGTGGCTGCAATGCTCTGCACGAAACGGGCAGGGCAGGCGAGCGGCAGGGAAAGTGGGCACGCGCGGACCCAGGGGGCATCCCCCGCTCATGGGGGAGGCAGTTCAGGATGGACCTGCTGGAGAACGGAATGGTGGCTTCGAAGCTGCGGCTGGCGTTGTTCGCATCGACTTCACTGATGTACAGCGCCATTGCCGGCGCACAGGTCGTCACCTACGTCCATACCGACGCCCTCGGGTCGGTTGTCGCTGAAACCAACGGGGCGGGCGCCGTCATCACACGCTATGACTACGAACCCTACGGAGCCGCGATCGGTGAAGGGGTGGCCGATGGTCCTGGCTATACAGGGCATGTAAGCGACGCGGCTACTGGGTTGAGCTACATGCAGCAGCGGTACATGGACCCACAGCTGGGAGTATTCCTGTCGGTGGACCCGGTGACGGCATATGGACAGCCGGTTGGGCAGTTCAACCGCTACCACTACGCCAACGGAAATCCCTACCGGTTCACGGATCCGGATGGACGATGCCCGGAAGGGGCCGGCCGGTCCACGTGCATCGATGCCAGGCGTTTCGACCAGAGCCGATCAAGTGGCCTGGACATCCAGCTTTCGGCGCAGACGGAGAAGACCGCTCTGGCCAACACCGATTCGGTGAGAGTCGGTAGTGGCAACCGGGAGAAGGCTGTCACCATCGAGGCAAGCAGCAACGGTACCGAGTCGATCCGGGTGGATCCATCAATGGCGACGTCCTCGGATGCCTCCGGGTTCTATGCGGAACTGACGCCGACCGCCGATACCGTGGCTGTGATGCACGGCCATCTGGAGCAGAGTGGCCTGGTGGATCGGCTGACGCCAGGAGATTCGGGTCCCCTCGTGAGCCCGGGGGTTCCCAACATCACGGTGGACAGCACGGGTTCGCGGGTCGGTGTGCGTGAGCTGGTCGACGGCAAGGTGCAATTCCGGATGATTCAGGGCCGCATGACGCCGACCGAGCAGCGGCTCATCCAGCAGAACATCACCAAGCAGCAGGAGCTGTTCTACCTACCAGGAAGTGGGCGATGAAGTGGTTCCTGCCTGGCGTCTTCCTGTTGTTCGCAACCGTGGCCGGGTGTGCAACTTCCGGGCAGGCACCTTCCTCCAACCCGGCGGCGCTGCTGCCAAGCAAGGCCATCAAGGGAAGCGCGGAGCTGGATGGGTCTCAGGTGGAACTTCGCGGCTACCTGGTGGCACAGTTCGAGGATCGTGGCATCTGGGACAGAAAAGCGGAGTACCGCCGGTACAACAGTGAAGCAAGCTGTGTGTCGCTTTTGATCCCCAAGCGCATGATTGACCAGGTTGAACGACGCTCTGGTGCCTACGCGACCATCAGGGGGAAACTGATCGGGGACCTGCGATCCCGAGGGACCGTGCTGCTGGGTGGATGCAATGTCGTGGCAATTGAAGTCCAGGAGTTGGGTGAGAACTGACTCCTGTGGCGGCAACCTGGGGTTGCCGGCCAGCGGCCGGCACTACCCATGGGAGTCGGTGCGCGGCCGCCACGGCGGTTGCGGATCAGCGGGCGGCGGCGATGGCTTTTACGCGTGCCTTGGCCAACGCTTCACCGATGGCCGGGCCCTTCAGATGGGTGGTATCCAGGTCCCGCGCCTGTACTGACAGTGCCGCCTGGTGCAGGCGCTTGAGCGTTTCGCCCTGCGGGTAGTCGGCGTCCTCGAAGCCGAGCCGGCCGCGTTTGTCGGCCTCGCAGCACAGTGCGATGCGGGCCACGCGCTCCGGCCGGCGCAGCGCATCACAGCGGCCCAGTAGTTCCAACACGGTGGCACCGCGGAGTTCGTCGATGCGGTGCACGTTCAAGTGCTCCCGGCAGACCGCTTCGGCCAGCTGCTGGTGCTCGGCAGGAATCTTCAACCGCGCGCACAGCGCCTTCAGGGGTTTGATACCGCGCTGTTCGTGCATGATGTGGCGCGGCCACTCCTCCGGCGGGGTCAGGCCCTTGCCGAGATCGTGGGTAAGCGCGGCAAAGCCGACCAGGTCATCGCCGGGGGCCAGCTTCGCCGCCATGTCGCTGACCATTTCCTGGTGGATGCCGGTATCGACTTCCGGGTGGAATTCGGCACGCTGCGGCACGCCATACAGCGCTTCCAGCTCGGGCAGGATCGGGCCCAGTGCATGTGCATCGTGCAGCGTGCGCAGGAAGGCGGAGGGCCGCTCACTGACCAGCGCCTTGCGCAGTTCCTGCCAGACGCGTTCCGGCACCAGCGCGTCCAGTTCGCCACTGGCGGCGATCTCGCGCATCAGATCCATCGTTTCCGGCGCAACGGTGAAGCCCAGCGGCGCGAAGCGCGCCATGAAGCGCGCCGCGCGCAGCACGCGCAACGGATCTTCCACGAACGCAGGGCCGACATGGCGCAGCACGCGCTGCTCGATATCACGCACGCCGCCGTAAGGATCGACCAGCGCCCCGCTGTCTTCGTCGCAGGCAATCGCATTGATGGTGAAGTCGCGGCGCTGCAGGTCTTCTTCCAGCGTCACTCCCGGGTCGGCATCGACCACAAAGCCGCGATAGCCGCGGCCGGATTTGCGTTCGGTGCGCGCCAGTGCGTACTCCTCACCGGTCTTTGGATGCAGGAATACCGGGAAATCGCGGCCGACCGCGGTGTAGCCCTGCGCTTCCATCTGCGCGGGCGTGGCGCCAACCACCACCCAGTCATGGTCGCCGGCGGGGCGCTGCAGCAGGCGGTCGCGTACGGCGCCGCCGACAAGATAGATCTTCATGGCTGGAATCATCGCATGCCCGGCACTACCGATACAGCGGCCAGCCTGATCCAGGCCAGCAGGCTCATCGTTTCACTCCAAGGCGTGGATACCGGGGAATGCCGGCCAGCGGCCGGCACTACCGCAGTGCGATCAATCCCCGCCCTGCTCGGCGTTGGCGGCGCAGCTGAAGTTCTTGCGCTTGTCCACCAGGCGGCCCATCAGGCGGTCGCTCAGCGGCAGTGCATCACCATTGAGGCGCCAGTCGTAGATCACGCTGAAGGCCAGCACACGGGCGACGTACTCGCGGGTTTCCTTGTAGCTGATGGTCTCGATCCACAGGTCCGGGTCAAAGCCCGGGCGCTGGCTCTGCCAGCGCGCGGTCGGGGTCGGGCCGGCGTTGTAGGCGGCGATGGTCACGTACGGCAGGCCGTCGTACTTGTTCATCAGCTGGCGCAGGTAGGCGGTGCCGATGGCGATGTTGGTGTCCGGGTCGTAGAGGCTGTCGGCGCCGCCGTAGCCGGTCAGGCCGATCGACTTGGCCACACCGGCACCGGTGGCCGGCAGCACCTGCATCAGGCCCATGGCGTTTGCAGGCGAGCGCGCACGCGGGGTGAACGTGCTCTCGGCGCGGATTTCCGCCGCCACCCAGGCCGGATCGATCGCGTTGCGTGCCGATTCGCGGCGGATGGTGGCGTCGTGGTGCAGCGGGAAGCGCAGGTCGTACAGGCGCTGTTCCTGCGGCTGCTTGCCGAGCGCGAACACGGCGCGGTCGAACCAGCCGTTGTCCTGCGCGACGCGTACCGCGAGGCGGCGCTGGGTGTCATCGAAGCGCGACAGCGCGCTGTTCCATTCGGCCACGGCCCAGCCGGTGCGGTCGATCTGGTACAGCGCCATCGCGCGCTGGATGGCCGGGTCGCGCGCGATCACCGCCTGTGCCTGCGCGCTGTCGTTCGGCTTCCAAGGGCACAGCGTGTAGCCCTGCTGCAGCTTGTCGGCAGCCAGGAAACCGTGGAAGGTCGGTGCGCGCGCCGCATCGCGGAACAACGGCTGCGCCTGCTGGGCCTGGCCGGTCTTCTCCAGCATGCGGCCTTCGAAGTAGCGCCAGCGCGGGTCGCTGCGCTGCTTGCTGGCCATCTTGCGGATCGCGGTCAGTGCCGCCGGCCAGTCACCGCGCGACATCGCCTCGCGCACGCGCCATTCGTGCAGGCGTTCGTCATACGCCGATTCCGGCACTGCGTTGAGGCGGCGTGCCGAATCGGGCAGGTAGGAAGCCACCGTCCACAGCGCGATCTGGTACAGCACCTGGCCCTCCTGCTCGGCACTCAGGCCGAGCGCCTGGGCGTACTGCGGCAACTGCTGTTCGGTGGCGGCCGGGTCGGCCTTGGCCAGCTTGGCCAGGCCGTCGGTGGCGATGCGCCGGCTGCGCTCGTTGCGCGGCCAGTTCAATGCGCTGGCATTGGGCTTGTCGACAAAGGCGGCGTAATTGTTGGCCAGCGCCAGGTCGGTGGCAGGCAGGCCACGTGCGGCGCTGCGCATCACGGCCGGCTGCTGGGCGTCGGCGGCGGCATCGATGCGTTCCCAGCGCAATGCGTCACTCAGTCCGCCCTGTGCCTGCAGCACGGCGAAAACGGCGTCACAGCCGTCTGGCAGCGACTTGCCGTTCTTGCGCCACAGGTCCTGTGCCTCGCTGATCCACTGCGGATCGACCTTGCCCGTCACCTTGCGCGCGGTCAGCTGCGCACAGCGCAGGCCTGCGTTGTCGGTGGGCACCCAGTTGGCGAGCAGGGTGGGCCAGTCCTGGCGGCGTGCGACCGAGGGCAACCACACGCTGCGGAACGTGTTGGCCACGGCCTGGCCGTCATAGCGCTTGAGGAAGGCCTGGGCCTGCGCGGTATCGACGGTGTCGATGTTGCGGCGCAGGTTGGCGTACTCCAGCCAGCCGTAAGCCGGATGGCGGCTGAGTGCGGCGGCCTGGCCGGGATCGAACTGGCCGCGTTCGGCGGCAGCGATCGCGGCCTTCAGCTGCGCGTTCTGGGCGTCGAGGGACTGGGCATTGGCGCAGCCGATCAGCAGCGTGGTGGCCAAGGGCAGCAGGGACAGGGCGGTCGAGGAGCGTCGGGTCATGGCACTCAGCATAGCGGGGGATGGCTGAATTCAGTTTCGCATTGTGTGGACGCCGGGCGTTGGCAACGACAGCTGAATGAACCCGTACAGGCCACTGCCGCAGGTGACGGAAGGCGACGTACTGTCGGCCTTGGGCGAACGGCCCGGCTGCACGGAGCGGCACATGGCGTTCAGTAGCGCAGGAAGAAGCGGCCCGCTGGCGGACATCAATGTCACGCCACTGGTGGATGTGATGCTGGTGCTGTTGATCATCTTCATCGTGACCGCGCCGATCGTGGCCCGGCCGATTGCCGTGCAGCTGCCACAGTCCACCGATCGCACGATCGATCGCCTCGAACCGCCACCGCCGATCGAGCTGAGCCTGGACGCTGGCAACCAGCTCAGCTGGAATGGCCAGCCGATGGTCATCGGCGATCTGCAGGCGCGCCTGCAGGCACAGGTGGGCGAACATGCCGGCAACCTGCCGGAGCTGCGCATCGCCACCGATCCGGCGGCCGAGTACGAAGGCATGGCGCGGATTCTGGCCGCTGCCGAGGCCACCGGTATGGAGCGCATTGCGTTCGTGCGGTAGGGCGTTGTCTCACTGCCGCTCATGCGGTGATTGCTGCATGAGCGGCGCTTGCCCTGCTGACAGTGTCGCATCCAGGATCCGCAGAAAAGCCATTTCAATCTGCGCTGGAACCGCTGTCGGATGTGCTCGCCACTTTCTGCTCTCAGGGTCATGTTCAACGTCGAAAGCAGTCAACTCGGCTCTCTCGAAATCCACCACAACCGTCAGTCCCTCTCCCGAGGCCAAGGCCGCATCGCTGGGAGAGGGGCAGTTGTTGCACTCGATCACGCCGCCTGCCCTTGATTCGCCTGCCAAGGAAAGAAGCAGCGTCAGTACCATCATGACGCCCGGCACGGCAGTTGCTGCTTTCATGATCGATCCTCCCGCGAATGGCTGCAGGTGCGAGTCTGCACGGGGTCGACTAGCGGGGCCTTCTAAACGAAGGAATTTCAAACTATTCCTGAAACGGTCCGGCAAAGACCTTTTTCATGAATGCGGCAGCTCCCGGCGCGCGCTGTCGCAGCCAGCATCAAGGCTGCCTGCTGCGAACAGTATCGTCCGGTCATAACCTGCAGCTATCTGACGTAATCGGCCTGCAATTGCGTCAATTCCGCGTGAAATAGTGTCGATCATCACGCCTTGGTTTTTACCACTTGTTTACAAAGGAGACGCTGCCGCCATGCAGGGGGGAGCGCGGCAGTCCAAGTCCCGACATTCCTTTGGAGAGAGAGCGAATGATTCACCTGCATCACCGCCCGTTGGCGGTTGCCGTTGCGCTGTGCGTGACGGCCCTGGCACCGTTGGGTGCCGCTGCGCAATCCACCACCAACCTCGATGCGGTGGAAGTGACCGGTACCCGCATCAAGCGCGCTGAAGTCGAAGGCCAGGTGCCGATCCAGACATTGACGCGCGGTGACATCGAACGCACCGGCCTGACCTCGATCGGCGAAGTGCTGCAGCAGCTCACCGGTTCCGGTTCGGCGCTCAACGCCAAGTTCAACTCGTCCGGCAACTTCGGTTTCCCGCCCGATGGCAGTGGCGTGGGTGCCGGCTCGGCGCAGGTCGATCTGCGCCACCTGGGGGCCAAGCGCGTGCTGGTGCTGGTCGATGGCATCCGCTGGGTCAATGAGTCGTCCGCCTCCGGCGTCGGCTCGGCTACCGATCTCAATACCATTCCGCTGGCCATCGTCGAGCGCATCGAGGTGCTGGAAGATGGCGCGTCGTCGCTGTACGGCTCCGATGCCATTGCCGGCGTGGTCAACATCATCACCCGCCGTGACTTTGATGGTGGGCAGGTGACGCTGAACTACGGCGAGTACAGCAAGGGCGACGGCACGCAGAAGGGCGTGGACCTGGCCTGGGGCAAGAGTGGCGACCGCTTCAGCCTGTTCCTGGGCGCCAGCTGGACCAAGCAGGATCCGGTATTCGCCAAGGACCGCGAGCAGTCGCGCTTCCCGATTCCCGGCACCGGCCTGGCGTTCGGCAGCGGTGGCATTCCGCAGGGCCGTTTCATGTTCACCGACCCGAACACCGGTGCGGTGCAGAACATCGTGCCCAATACCGGCGTGAGCAATCCGCGCTACGACGGCAGCGCCGGCTGCAGCCGCACGGATGACTACCACTGCTTCACCACCGCCGACCGCTTCAACTTCGCCGAATACAACATGGTGCTGACGCCGTCGGAGCGCAAAGGCCTGTTCGGTCAGTTCCGCTTCGACATCACCGACAACGTGCAGTGGTACGTCAAGGCACTGGGCAACCGTCGTGAGTCGACCAACCAGGCCGGCCCGGAGCCGCTGTTCTTCGGGCCCGATGGTGCCACCGGCAATCCGCTGGCCGACAACATCGTGGTCTCGCGCCTGAACCCGTACAACCCGTTCGGCTTCGATCTCGTTTCCGGCGACAACATGAGCCTGATCGGTCGTCGCCCGGTGGAAGGCGGTGCGCGCGTGTTCAAGCAGAAAGTGGACACCACCTACTTCGCCACCGGCCTGGTCGGTGACTTCCATGCCGCCGACCGCAGCTGGTACTGGGACGTCAACGGCATGTACAGCAAGAACAAGGCCGAACAGACCAACTACGGCAGCTATGACATCTACAAGGTGAACATGGCGCTGGGCGATCCGTCCGTCTGTGCGGCCACGCCGGGCTGCGTGCCGCTGAACATCTTCGGCGGCGTCGGTTCGATCACCCCGGACATGCTGAAGTGGATCCAGCCGGTGGTGCGCGACCGCAGCCAGAACGAACTGAGCCTGTTCACCGCCAACCTGTCCAGCGAGCTGTTCTCGCTGCCGGCCGGTCCGGTATCGTTCGCCACCGGCTTCGAGTACCGCAAGTACAAGGGCTCCTACCAGCCCGATCCGCTGACGGTGATCGGCCACTACAACGGCGTACCGTCGCAGCCGACCTCCGGTTCCTACGACGTCAACGAGGCCTACCTGGAGTTGAGCGTGCCGATCTTCGCCGATTCCTCGTTCGGCAAGAAGCTGGACCTGAGCCTGGCCGGCCGCTATTCGGACTACTCCACCTTTGGTGGTGAATTCACGCCCAAGTACGGCCTGCGCTGGCAGGTGACCGATGACTTCGTGCTGCGCACCACCTACGCCGAGGGCTTCCGCGCACCGTCGATCGGTGAACTGTACGGCTCGGCGGCGCGTGCCGACCTGCAGCTGTTCGACCCGTGCTCGGTGGGTCTGGGCGGCACTCCGCCGCGTGGCAGCGCCGCCAACTGTGCCGCGCTGGGCGTGCCGGCCGGCTTCCAGCAGGCCAACTCGCAGATCTCGGTGACCACCGGCGGCAACCGCGAGCTGGAGCCGGAACGCTCGCGCAGCTTCAGCGCCGGCTTCGTGTGGAGCCCGTGGTTCGGCAACAATGCGTCGTGGTCGGAGCGCTTCGATGTGGAAGTGACCTTCTACCGCCACGCCATCGATGGTGCGATCCAAGCGATCAACGCGCAGACCCAGCTGGACCTGTGCGTGGATACGCTGGACCCGGTCTACTGCGATGGCATCACCCGTGCCAGCACCGGTGCGGTCAGCAGCTTCAACAACCGCCTGACCAACCTGGGGTCGATCAAGACCGACGGCTGGGACGTGGATCTGTTCTGGACCCTGCCGCAGACCTCCATCGGCCAGTTCAAGCTGGCGTGGAAGAACACCTTCGTCGGCCGTTACGAGGCCACCGGCGCGGCCGGGCAGAAGCAGCCGCAGAAGCCGGGCGTGGAAGTGGCCGACAGCTCGATTCCGGAGTGGACCAGCAATGCCAGCATCGGCTGGACGATGGACCGCTGGAGCGCCAACTGGACGGTGCGGCACGTCTCCGAGCTGACCGAGAACTGTGGCGATGCCGCGGCCTTCCCGGTGTGCAGCAACCAGGCAGCGGGCACCAACACGCTGTCGGCCACCACCTTCCACGACATGCAGGTGGGCTACAAGATCGACTGGATGAAGGGGGTGCAGCTGACCGCCGGCCTGAACAACGTGTTCGACAAGGATCCGCCGATCTGCCTGTCGTGCTCGTTGAACGGCTACGACGCTTCGACCTACGACATCCCGCGTGGCCGCTACTGGTACCTGCGCGCGGATCTGCGGTTCTGATGAGGGACCGGTGCCGGGCATGTCCCGGCACCGGTCATCAGGGATCAATCCGGAATGTCCTGTTTCGGGGCGTCCTGCTCAAGGGCCGCGCGGCGGAAGGCTGTGCGCGCCCAACCCAGCCCGACCACGATCATCATCGGCCCAGCCGCGAAGGCGGGCAGTGACGGGATGCGAAACTGCGATTGGTGCTCGATCAGCAGGTTGTAAAGGATCCAGACAACCAACAGCAGGCCGATGACCGCACACAACAGCCCGAACAGCACCTGCGGAACGCCCATTGCCAGGCCGAGCGCTCGCTCGGTACGGGTGGGGCTGGGGATGGCACGCAGTTCACGGCCCAGATCGAACCAGGACAGGATGGCGGCGGGCAGGCCGATCAGCAGAAGCAGGATGAAGTAGCCGTTGCCGGTGCCGATCATCAGCGGTAGCGACGAGAACAGGGCCATGAGCGAGAGACCGAGTTTCGTGCGGGTGCGCATGGCCGGTCGTCCTTGAAGGGGAGGCGCAAGGTGTCCGTATGGCACGGGTCGAAGTTAGGCCACCGTGTCCGCGACGCTACACCTGCCGGGGCGCCGCCGCAACGAGGGCGCTGAGCGCCCCCGTTGTAGAGTCGAGCCGTGCTCGACTGCCCTCTGTGGCCGAGTCGGGCATGGCTCGACGCTACAAAGCCGGTTGGATCAGAACGACCAGGTGAACGTCAGCGAGCCGTTGCGGCCATCGCCGTACGCACCGTAGCCGTTGATCTGCGACAGGTACTTCTTGTCCAGCAGGTTGTTGAGGTTGGCCTGCACGCTGAACTCCGGCGAGATGCGGTAGCGCACGAAGGCGCTGACCAGTGCATAGCCACTCTGCTCGATGCGGCCGTAGGCAGGCACCGCGTAGTAGATGCGGTTCTGCCAGTTGGCACCGCCACCGACGGTCAGTTCCTGCAGCGACTGCGGGGTGTAGCTGGTGAAAAGCTTCAGGGCGGTCTGCGGCAGGTTGGTGTTGATGTCGGCGTCGTTGATGTCCTTGGCCACGTAGCGCGAGGCGCCGAAGGTGGCATTCCAGCCCGGTGCCAGTTCGCCGTTCACCTCGAACTCGAAGCCACGGCTGACGGTGCCGCGTGCGGCGATCGAGGCGAACTCACCCGGGCGGCCGATGATCGGCTCGCTGGTGACCTGGGCGACGTTGTCCTGCTCGATGCGGAACACCGCCAGCGAGGCATTCAGGCGGTTGTCGAACCAAGCCCCCTTGACGCCCACCTCGTAGCTCTTGCCGTCGACCGGGTCGAGATAACGGTCGTTGCGGTCGCGGGCGGTCTGCGGCTGGAAGATCTCAGTGTAGCTGGCGTACGCGGAGTAGGTGTCGTTGATGTCATACACCAGGCCGGCGTACGGGGTGGTCACCTTGTGTTCGCGGTCGTCGTTCTCGCCTTCGCTCTTCCAGTCGGTGTAGCGGGCGCCGATGATCAGCTTCAACGGATCGGCCAGTGACAGGCGTGCGGCGGCGTAACCGGCCTTCTGGGTGATGGTGCCCTGGCTGGCCAGTGCCAGCGGGTTCCAGTTCGGCTCGCTGATGTTGCCGGTCCAGTGCAGGTAGCTGGTGAACGGGTCCCAGGTCTTGCCGGCGCCACCGACCTGGTAGTCGCCGTAGTTGGCATAGTCGCGCTTGTTGTAGCTCAGTCCGGCCATGAACTGGTGCTCGCGGCCGAACAGCTGGAACGGACCGTCAATATAGCCATCAACACCGGTGACCTTGCGCTCGGTGTTGTAGAAACCCGCGGAAGGCGAGATGCCCGTGCCGTTGGTTCTGTCGAAGTTCGATGCGCCCGTGGTCCAGTCGTTGTATGCCGGGTAGAACAGCTTGTCGTCGGCCTTGGTCTCATCGTGCGTGGCACCGACCTTGAACTTCCAGCCATTGCTGAAGGCGTGCTGCAGGGTGGCGAACGCGCGCTTGCTGGTGGTGTCCCAGTAGGTCCAGTTCGGGCTGGCGTTGAACGATTCGTCATAGCCGGTGCGCGAGCCATCGGAGTACAGCATCGGGAAGCCGCCCCAGGTCGCGCCGTTGGCGCGCTTCTGCTGGTAGTCGTAGCCCACGCTCAGCTGGGTGTCCGGGGTCAGGTCGGCGTCGATGACCGCATAGCCCAGCGTCTTGCGCTGGTTGTAGCGATCCATCTGGCCGTCGGTGTCCAGGTAGCTGCCGATCACGCGGCCGCGCACGGTGCCGCTGGCGTTCAGCGCACTGCCCACGTCCACGGTGGTGCGGGTGCGGCCCCAGCTACCGACGTTCACCGAGACGCTGCCGTTCAGTTCGGCGCTGTCGGCATGCTTGCGGATCAGGTTCACCGACGCGGACGGATTGCCGGCACCACTGAGCAGGCCGGTGGCACCACGCACCACTTCCACGCGGTCGTACAGCGCCAGGTCCAGGCCGGAATCACCGTAGCTCCAGTTCTGCACCATCTGCGTCGGCAGGCCATCGAACTGGTAGGCATCGATGTAGAAACCGCGCGCGTAGAACTCGGTGCGTTCGCTGTCGGACTGGGTGCTGGTCACGCCGGTGGTGTTGGCCAGCACGTCGATGATGTCGTCCAGGTTCTGATCTTCGATGCGCTGGTGGCTGATGATGCTGATCGACTGCGGGATCTCGCGCGGGGCCAGGTCGAA
Organism: Stenotrophomonas sp. Sm2128; assembly: GCF_030985535.1. Classification (NCBI taxonomy): domain Bacteria; kingdom Pseudomonadati; phylum Pseudomonadota; class Gammaproteobacteria; order Lysobacterales; family Lysobacteraceae; genus Stenotrophomonas; species Stenotrophomonas sp. Sm2128. Next base: position 7,846 of record NZ_JAPTFQ010000023.1, on the reverse strand, counting down.
GCGGGTACCGGCCGAGGTGCGGCGCACCGAATAGCCTTCGGCGCGTTCACCCTTCACCACCACCTTGTCGAGGTTGGTCGGATCGGCGGCGGTTTCGGCGAAGGCGGCCGGGGCCACGGCGCAGAGAACGGCGAGCACGGCAACGGACAGCCGTTGTGGCTGCGGCGTACGGAAGACGGAACGGGTCATGGGGGTCCTGGACGAGCACGCGCGCTCGGCCGGCATCCAGAGGCGAGGCGCTACGGGTGGGAAACGGACGGGCAGGCCGTCCTGGCACCACCGGAAACGAAAGAAATGGTAATACGAACTATTCCTATTTACAAATCATGAACAGATCGGTCTGCGGGTGTGCAGTGGCAGTCAGCGCAGCAATGGCAGCGGGTTTCGCGCGCCGTCGGTGCCGTAGACGCCCCAGTGCAGGTGCGGCGGCGTGCCCTTGGCGTTGCCGCTGTCGCCGACATGGCCGAGCAGATCGCCGGGTTGCACCACCTGGCCGCGTGCCAGGCCGTCGGCCCAGTCCTCCAGATGCGCGTAGTAGTAGCGTTCGCGCCCGGGCCCGATCACCCAGACCTGACGCCCGCCGAGCCCGCGTTCGCTGACATCCGCGACGACACCGGCCGTGGCGCTGCGCACTGGGGTGCCGCGTTTAGCGAAGATGTCGATGCCGGCGTGGGAGCGGTCACGGCCACGTGGCGCGCCGAAGGTATCGGCGATTTGGCGTGGCCGCACGCCGTCCACCGGCACCGGTAGTTGCGTTGCCGGCGGCATCCGCGAGAGCGCCCACAGCATCTTCGGTGCGACCGCCCATGGGCTGTTCCACAGCGTCATCGCCGCGACGAGCGCAATGGCCAGCCACAGGCCACGCAGCAACCAGCGGCGAAGGCGGTGGGCGTGGGAGGACGGTGTATTCATGGCTCGACGCTACAGAACCGGTGTCAGCGGGACCTCGAAACTCCGCTTCAACGTGCCCAGTGCCACCGAGGTGCGGAAGCGCTCGATGTTGTCATCGCCGCCGAACAACCGCTCGGTGATGGCCTCGTACTCTTCCATCGACGCCGCCGAAAGCAGCAGCAGGAAATCGCCATCGCCGGTGATGGAGTAGCACTGCTGCACCGCAGGGTCGTCCTGCACGCGGCGCCTGAACGGCGCCACGCGGTCGCGCTGCTCGCTGACCACGCGCACCTCGACGATGATGGTCAGCGGCCGACCGATCTTGGCTGCGGCGACCACCGCCACGTTGGCCGCGATCACGCCACTGTCCTGCAGGCGCTTGATGCGCCGTTGCACGGCCGGGGTGGACAGGTGCACGGACTCGGCGATTTCGCGCTGCGGCAGGGTGTTGTCCCGCTGCAGGAGGTCGAGGATGGCGCGGTCGAAACTGTCGAGCACGGGAGCGATGGCCATGGCGAGCAGAAGTTGCACGAACAGGCTGTCAATTGAGCCAAGTGCTCGACGCCGACGCAATAGACTTTGCGCATGCAGACCTCACGACTTGCGCCGATGTTGCCGGCGCTGGCGGTGCTCGGCTCGGTCACCTCGCTGGCCATCGGCACTTCCTACGCAAAACACCTGTTCCCGCTGATCGGTGCGCAGGGCACCAGCGCGCTGCGCGTGGGCTTTTCAGCGCTGTTGCTGCTGCTGTTCTGGCGACCATGGCGCTGGAAGACCAGCCGCGTGGATGCGATCACCATCCTGCGCTACGGGCTCACCCTGGGGCTGATGAACCTGCTGTTCTACATGGCCCTGCGCACGATTCCCTTCGGCATCGCGGTGGCCATCGAGTTCACCGGGCCGCTGACGGTGGCGATGCTGTCATCACGACGCCCGATCGATTTCCTCTGGGTAGGCTGCGCGGCGGTGGGGCTGCTGTTGCTCCTGCCGATCGGCGGTGGCCCCGCGCTGGACCCGGCCGGCGTGCTGTACGCGATGGGCGCTGCGGCCTGCTGGGGCCTGTACATCGTGTTCGGCAAGCGTGCCGGTCATCTGCATGCCGGGCACTCGGTCTCGCTGGGGCTGCTGGCGGCGTCTCTGGTGGTCGTACCGGTGGGCGTGGTGCATGCCGGTGCCGCGCTGCTCGACCCGAAGATCCTGGCGGCGGGCCTGCTGGTGGCACTGGTGTCCAGCGCGATCCCGATGTCGCTGGAAATGATGGCGCTCAAGCGCCTGCCGAAGGAGACCTTTGGCATCCTGATCAGCATGGAGCCGGCGGTGGCCGCGCTGTGGGCGATGCTGTTGCTGCACGAGCATCTGCACGGGCTGCAGTGGCTGGCGATCGGCTGCACGGTGTTGGCCTCGGTGGGCAGCACGATGACCGCGCGGCGGTTGAAGGCACCCGTCACCGCCTGAAAAAAAGGGGACGGAGGGGATTAAGTCGTTTATGCCCCGATTTAGAGGGCGCGGGGCGGCGCCCGGCGCAGAGCGTGCGGACCAACGGTCCGCACCTACCGTAACGGCGAGTCAGCGCAGGGCGTCGGCCGGGACGTCGATCTGCATCGCCAGGGCGAGGTGATCGGAGAACGCGGCCGGTACGGCTTCCACGGTGCGGGTCTGCAGGCCGCTGCTGACCAGGATGTGGTCGATGGCGCGGTCCGGGCGCCAGCTGGGGAAGGTTGGCACGATGCAGCCCGGGGGCTGCAGCCGGGTCTTCTGGTACAGCACCTGCATTTCCGGGCGTTCGGCCAGGCAGTTGAAGTCACCCATCAACACCGCGTTCGGGTGGTCGGACAGCAGCTCGGCGATGAAGCCCAGCTGCGACATCCGCGATCCCGCGCCCAGCGACAGATGCGCCACTGCCACCGCCAGGCCATCGGTGCCGTCGCCGAACTTGGCCAGCAGCACGCCGCGCCCGCCGATGCGGCCGGGCAGGGCGTGATCCTGCACTTCAACCGGTTCCAGCTTGCTCAACAGGCCGTTGGCGCTGGAGGCGACCCCACCCATGCGCCGGTTCGGCTGGTGGCTCCAGTAATTGAAGCCGGCGCGCTGGGCCAAATAGTGGGTCTGGTTGGTGAAGCCCGAGCGCAGGCTGCCCGGGTCGGCCTCCTGCAGGCCGACGATGTCATGGTCGCGCGCCAGGGTGGCGATTGCGTCAAGGCTGCTGCGCTTGCGACCCGCCGGCAGCGCATGTGACCAGCTGCGGGTCACATAGTCGCTGTAGCGGCGGGTACTTGAGCCGGCCTGGATGTTGGCCGTCAGCAAGCGCAGGGTCCGTGTACGGGGGGAATTCACGGCCGGGAAACGCTTCTCTTGGATCAGTGAGCCTGGGCCGCACCGCGTTCGCGGGCGATCAGGTGGTCGGCGATGCGCAGCATGTCCGGGAAGCTCTTGCCCTTCACCAGGTACTTGCCGTTGACGATGATCGACGGGGTGCCGCTGATCTGGCTGCGCTGCGCGAACTGCTTGGCCGAGTTGGTCTTGGCATTCACTGCGAAGCTGCCCATGGTGGCGGCGAACTGCTTCGGATCCACGCCGTAGGCACCGTAGAACTTGGCGATGTCTTCCACCGAATCACGGCCGCGCTCGCCCTTCAGGGTCTTCTGCGAGTGGATGGCGGCGTACAGCGCTTCGTGGGTCTTCTCCTGCACGCCCAGGGTCTGCGCGGCGTAGAAGGCACGGGCGTAGTCATCCCAGGTGCCGCCGAACATGGCCGGCACGTAGACGAAGTTCACGTCGCTCGGCAGGCCGGCCTTCCACGGGCCGACCAGCGGCTGGAATGCGGCGCAGGCCGGGCAGACGTAGCCGAAGATCTCGGTCACTTCGATCTTGCCGGTGGCCGGCTGGAACGGCTGGCCGTTCGGGATCACCTGGTAGTCGGCACCTTCCACCGGGGCCGGGCCGGTCAGTGCGGCGGTGGTCGGGGCCGGTGCGGTGGCCGGAGCCGCTTCGGCCGGGGCCTTCTCGCCTTCAGCGGCAGCCGGCGCGGCGCCTTCGCTGCCCGCCGCCGGCGCAGCAGCCGGTTCGGTGGTGGCTGCCGGGGCTGCAGCCGGTTCGGCCGGGGCCGCGGTGGTGTTGGTGCTGCCATCATCAGCCTTGCAGGCAGCCAGGATCGGCAGCAGCGCTGCGAGGGCGAGGGCGTAACGGATCTTCATGGAAACGTCTCCAGCATCTGGAATGGTGGGGCCGGCGCCAAGCGCCGGCCAGAGGGAAATGATGACATGCGGCGGCGACGGCGCCGTGTCGGTGGTGGGTGTTGGTTCAGCGGCCGCGGGCAGCGCGGGCCTGGGCGATCAGCGCCGAGGCGATGCGCAGCTGGTCGTCGAAGCTGTTGCCACGCACCAGGTACTGGCCGTTGATGATCAGCGCCGGGGTCCCCGGGATCCTGGTGCGCTGGGCGAACGCGCGCGCGGCATCGACCTTCTTCTGTACGGCGTCGCCGCGCAGGGCCTGCAGGTAACGGTCCGGGGTCACGCCATACGCCTTGTAGAAGGTGGCGAGCTCATCGGCCGAGACGTTCTGCATCGGCAGCGATCCCTGCTCGTGCAGGGCCTTGAACACGGCAGCGTGGCTGCGCTTGGCCACGCCGACCTCGTCGGCGGCGTAGTAGGCCAGTGCCCAGGCATCCCAGGCGCCACCGAAGGCAGCCGGGACCGGGGTGAAGCGCACGTCGGCCGGCAGCTTGGCCGCCCAGGCTTCCAGCTGCGGTTCGAAGTGGGCGCAATGCGGGCAGGTGTAGCCGAAGACCTCGACCACCTCGATCTTGCCGGCCAGCGGCTGGAACGGGCCCGGCTGGGCGATGCGCTCGTAGTCTTTGCCCTCGACCAGCGGGGCATTGGCGGGGGTAGCGGCGCAGGCTGCCAGCGGCAGCAGCACCAGCACGGACAACAGCAGGCGGGAAATCAACCTCATCGACACGCATCTCCGTTGAAAAAAGCAACGCCGGCGCGGTCGCCGGCGTGAAGGAAACATACCGCAGGCGCGGGCCGTGGTGGCGGCCCGGGCCGACCAGTGGTGGTCAGGGGGCGGCAGCCGGTTGCGCCGACGGGGGGGCAGTGGCCACATCGTCGGCCTTGTTGTGCAGGCCCTGCAGGTAGCTCGACAGCGCCTGCACCTCCTGCTCGCTCAGCTTCTGCGCGACTGTCGCCATGATCTGGAAGTGGGCCTTGTCGGTCTCGTTGGTCTGGCCGGCCTGGTATTCCTGCAGGCGGCGCGCGACATAGCTGGCGTGCTGACCACCGATGTGCGGATAGGCCGGACCCGGATTACCGGCACCGCTGGGGCCGTGGCACGCCATGCAGGCCGGCAGGCCGCGCTTGGCGTCGCCGCCACGGTACAGCTGCTGGCCGATCTCGTAGAACTTCATGCCCTTGTACGGGCCGTCGGTGACTGCCGTGTCATCGGCGATGCCGGCGGTGGCCTTCTGCGTGGCGAAGAACGCGCCGATGTCGCGCATGTCCTGCGGGGTGAGGTTCTGTACGAATGGCACCATCGCCACCGGCGCGCCGGAACTGCGCTGCCCATTGGCGATCAGGGCCATCTGCTGGGCGACGTAGCGTTCGCTCTGGCCGGCGATGGACGGGTACATCTCCACCGTGGAATTGCCGTCGGCGCCATGGCAGGCCGCGCAGGCCGAGGCCTTGGTCTGGCCGGCCTTGGCATCGCCCCAGTGGGTCTTGCTGAAATCCACCTCCAGCGAGGCGGTGTTGATCGGCCCGTTGTCGGGCAGCGGGGTCAACGTGGTCTGCGCGAACGCAGCAGCGGCAACGACTACAGCAGTGGCAAGGGCGGATACGGCAAGAACGCGAGCGTGGCGCATGCTGAAGCTCCGTATGGACCGGGCCGGGCGGTGGCCGCCGGCATCGCCCGGATTATCAACGCCGTTTCCGCGCACGGTCAACGCAGCAGTGCAGCAAAATGCCCGCAGAGGCCGCCGGCACGGGCGCGCGGCGCCGCAACATGCGATCCTAGGCACATGTCATTGCTCATCGAACGCGCCCGTTACCACCTTTCGGCCCACAACGTGCGGCAGCTGCCGCCCGACGAAGGGGCCGAAGTGGCCTTCGCCGGCCGCTCCAACGCCGGCAAGTCCAGTGCGCTCAACGCGCTGACCCGCCAGAACGCCCTGGCCCGTGTCTCCAAGACCCCTGGCCGTACCCAGCAGCTGGTGTTCTTCCAGGTCACCCCGGAAGCGCATCTGGTCGACCTGCCAGGTTATGGCTATGCAAAGGTGCCGCTGGACCTGCAGGCGCACTGGCAGGCCTTCATCGACAAATATTTCCGCACCCGCGAAGCCCTGAAGGGGCTGGTGGTGGTGATGGACATCCGCCATCCGCTGAAGGACTACGACCGGCAGATGCTGTCCTACGCCGTGCAGCGCGGCCTGCCGGCGCACGCCCTGCTGACCAAGGCCGACAAGCTCAGCCGCAGCCAGCAGATGCAGTCCCTGCAGAAGGTGCGCAAGGAACTGCAATCGGCCTACGGCGACAGCGTCAGCGTGCAGGTGTTCTCCGGCGAAGACCGTACCGGCGTGGACGAAGCCCGCGGCGTGATCGGCGGCTGGCTGGGGCTGGAATAAGGTATTTCCGGTCGCCCGGCTGGCAGCCGGGCGCTACCCGATCGGTGGGTGCCGGCCTTGGTCGGCACACCCTCACAACGGCGAATACTCCGCCGGCACCCACGCATAGGCCTTGCCCTCGCCACGCACATGGCCCAGGCCGGGGAAGGGCAGGTGCGCACCGGCTACCCACCAGCCGTTGGCGGTGGCCTGCTGCAGCAGCCCGCGACGGCTGGCGATGGCCGCTGTGCGGTCCGAATCGGCCTCGAATGCCGCCTCCGGGTGCGCGAACTGCACCGCATGGAAGTGCAGCACATCACCCCATACCAGCAGTGACTGGCCCTGGCTGTCGAGCCGGTAAGAGACATGGCCGGGCGTATGGCCATGGGTGTCCATCGCCACCGCGCCGCCGGGCAGGGCGTCGCCGGGGCTGAAGGTGCGCAGGTGGCCGCTGGCCTGGTATGGCGCGACCGCATTGCGTGCCAGCGGGAAGGCGAAGCGCACGCCCGTCGGCGCGGTGGCCTCGCTGGCCGGGTTGAGCCAGTAATCGGCATCCGCCTTGGACAGCCACACCGTGGCATTGGGATAGGCCGGCTTGCCCTGCGCGTCGAGTACGCCGCACAGGTGGTCCGGATGGGCGTGGGTCAGCAGCACCTCATCCACCTCGGCCGGGTCCACGCCGGAGGCGCGCAGATTGCCCAGCACCTGGCCCAGGCCGGGGCCGAAGCACTGCGCGGTGCCGGTGTCGACCAGGGTCAGGTGGTTGCCCTGGCGGATCAGGAACGCATTGATCGCGGTCTGCAGGCCCTTCTTGTCTTCCGGCACGTAACGGCCTTCCAGCAGGCGGCTGACCAGCGTCGGCGGCACGTCCACCACTTCCTGCCGACCCAGCGCGACCACGCCGTCGAACAGGGCGGTGACCTGCAGCGCACCGACGCGCTGGTGGTAGACGCCGGGCACCTGCTGGGTGGGGGCGGGCGAGGTGGCTTCGGCCAACGCGGCCAGTGGCAGGGAAGACAGGGCCAACAGCAGGGCGCCGTGCAGCGGCAGGTGACGCAGGGTCATGGCGGTTCTCGGTGGACGACGGACGATTCCGTTGCTGCATAGCGTGCCGTGGCCGACGTGTGCGCGGCGCTCAAACCACTACGCGGAATGCTCAGGGAAGGGGTGTTGTCTGCAGGGCTGCGCCCTGCACCCGCAGAGGCAATGGCAACGGCAACGGCCGAAGCAAAAGCTGGTTTCCTGTTGGATGGCGGGGTGGGTCCGGTTGCGGGAGACGCCGTAAACCCGTCCATGGGGGCTTGGCCGCGGCCGACCTGCCCCCGCCCCACCCCCCCCACCCCCCCCCCCCCCCCGCCC